>JANYFH010000412.1 GCA_025362705.1 Betaproteobacteria bacterium | reverse complement strand
ACGAACTACGCGCCATTTTCCGCCATCGCGCTTTACTTCGATCACGGACACGCCGATCGCGTTTTGCGCCTTTTTCAGCTTTTCCGCCGTCCAGGTTGTCATGCGATCCGGATATAGCAGCCGCTGATCGAGGTACTCATGGTTCACCACCAATAAGCCATGGTCGGCATTGCGTGATCCAAACGGCAACGGAAAAAAATTCATGCCATCGTGATGCATGCCTGCCTGTAGCGCTTGCTCGTCAGGCGTATTGGAAGCGTCAGGCTTGAATGCCGGCCCATCCGAGATCGGGTCGCCCCAGGCGAAAAATACGCGAGAAGTATAGCCTTCCGGTACCACCACGGTATCTGCGTTGGAGATGGGTACCGGCCTGAAACCAAGCACTGGCGCGGCGTTTCGGGTGCCACCTATCGTAGAGCGGGCTGACTGCGAGAGGCCCATCAGGCCGGTGAAGCCAGCCGCTGCACCGAGTTTGAGTACATCTCGACGCGACAATCTTATTGCGACCAATTCCTCGAGAGTAGGTTGTGCCACCTCAGGGTTGTCCTAAAAAGAAATAGAAATTGGCGCTGCGATGTTGCGCTTTGCCATAACCCAGAAAAAGCGGGCCGAATACTGTATCGAAACCCGCAAACATTCCATATGAAGTCTTGATCTGGCCATCGGACAGAAAACTCACATTCCCTGAAGCGCGCCCGAGCTCGACCGATAGCCCCGCATAGATGTGTTTGCCAAACGGGTTTTGCAGGTTGCTCATTTGCTGATAGTAAGCAACGCGTCCGAGCGAAACGGTTTCACCGATCAGCTCACCTGGCCGATAACCGGAGAGTTGCAGAAATCCGCCCAGCGAGAACTGGTCAAAAATTGGCGCGGTACCACCGGCGATGCGGCCATAGCGGCCTGCGACGGCAAACGTATGACGGCCAAAGGAAATGTTGTCCTGATAATTGACTTCCATTTTCCGGTATTCGTCGCTGGCGGCGATCGACTTCATGCTCGCGTAATAGTCGAAACTTGCGGTACGCCCTGAACGGGGAAAATTTGCGTCGTCGAGGTTGTCGAAAAGCATGCGAAAGCGAAGCCCGCCCTGACGTGATTTGAAGTCAGGAAGCAGCGCGCCGATGTTCACTGCGGCTTCGGTGTTGCCGCGCACTACTCCTAAGCGCGCGATCGCATCGCGTCCCAGATCTGCACCAAAGTCGAAGCTGACCATCTGGCTGGTAATCTGGTATAGCCCCGCACGTTTGCCATCGAGATAGAGATCAATCGGGCGGCGCGTCAATTCAACGGCAGGCAGAACGCTGAGCGAATTGGCAATGCCAGCGCTGCCAAAGGGCTGCTGAAACTGCGACGAGAAACGGCGATCCCGCCCCACCTGCAAATCGTTCAACCACTCGGCACCTGCGGAGTTAAATTGTGTCTGTTGGTAGCGCATGAGCAGATTGAAACGTCCTTCACCAGCCGTGTCAGCAGCCATTGAGAGCCCGAAGCGCAGGTAATTTGGCCCCCACGGTTTTTCCAGTGCATTCACCGCAAGGATATTTCGATTGCCCTCGGTGGTGAGACCGTAATTGACGCGTTCAAAATAGCCGGTACCGTAAACGCGACTGATACCGACATTGAGTTTTTTGAAATCCACCGGGTCGCCGGGCTTTACGCCGAGCGTGCGTTTGAGTTCCTGTTCGTTCGCCAGCTGCAAACCGGCAATACGAATTTCGTCAATCTTGTCATTGGCTGTATAAGGGATAGCCGCACGTGCCGCCTGCACGCTTCGATACGTTGCATAAATTGCCGGTGAAATATTCAATTTCTCAAGTAGCGGAGCCTGTTCACGCGTGGCCGCTGCACCTAGTGTGATGGCATCTGCAACCAAACTGAAATCGGTCGAACCGATGGTATCCAGCGCCGGTGAAATAAGGTAATCATTCGATGTCAAAGATTCGAGCGACGCCCGCATGTTCTGCTCGGTGAGGATGTTGATCATCTGCAGGGACACGCCGACGATGGAAAGTATTTCATTGCGCTTTAACAGCGGCGAACTGATGTTCACCGCAATGACGATGTCCGCACCCATTTGCCTCACCACGTCTACTGGCAAATTGCGGGTCAAACCGCCGTCGAGATAAATTTTATCGCCGATCGGGTAGGGCGCAATCGCACCCGGTACCGACATCGATGCACGCATTGCGTCGGGCAGGCGACCGTGATCGAATACCACCATGCGCCCGGTTTCGGCATCGGTAGCGACGGCACGGAAGGGAATCGGCAGTCGAT
>JANYFH010000386.1 GCA_025362705.1 Betaproteobacteria bacterium | reverse complement strand
ACTGTACCCGCGCTTTCAGTTTTCCCGTTGCGATCAATTTTGCCAGTTCGCCGAACACCGCCATTTGTTGCGGTGGCGAGGCTTTACGGAACCACATCGCCAGCCAGAATCCTCGCAGCGTCACATCGCGAAACACGAACGAGGACGGCGATACCACGCACGATTCGCCGCTCATCATGCCGTAATTCACCAGCACCGCACCCTCGGCCAGACAGTTGGCGATGTTGTCGGTGGATTTTCCGCCGACTGCGTCGATGCCCAAGCGAATCTTTGCGCTATTGGTTGCTTCCGCGACGCGTTTGGCGAGGCTGCCACCATCAACGAGCACGACATCACCGCCCATCGCTTCGACCGCCGCAACGGCGGATTCACGTCGCACGATATTGACGGTTTTCAATCCACGAATCTTGGCGAGTTGAATCAAGTATTCACCGACGCCTGAATTGGCCACGTTTTGAATGACCCACTCGCCTGATTGCAGGTCAACAAATTCCTTGAGCATGAGATACGCCGTCGGCGGATTCACTGTCATCATCGCCAATTGCAAGGGGTCGACGCCGTTGGGCAGTGGCATCAGTTTTTTCGCGTCCGCAACCAGGTGCGTAGCCCATGTTCCACCGCCGACCGGCAACAATACCGTCTGGCCAACCGCAGGGGTTGTAACACCTGGCCCCAATTCAGCGACTACGCCGACACCTTCATTACCCCCCACCGCTGGCAACGGCGGCAGCATGCCGTAGACGCCGGTGAGTGTCAGCACATCCGATGGGTTGATCGGCGCGGCAAGCACTTTGATCAGCGCTTGCCCTTCTGTGAGCGGTGGCAAGGTGAATTCGACGGCAGCGATCGATGCCTGCGGGACCGGCCCGCGTTCGGTGTACTGTGCACGTTGCATTTTCGTTCCTTGATAAGCCATTGGGCGTGGCGTTATTGCTAGTTTGCCTGAAGTGGCGCTAGGTTGCGCAACGGTGATATTTCTACCCGTCGATCAGTTAGCGATACGGCGTCGCGGCGTTCATGCGGGTTTCAGTTGCGCCGTTGGCATGATGATCCGTGCTTCCTTGATTGGCAAATTGCACAGTGCTGCAAACAACGCAAGCGCGATGTCGGCGTACCACATCCAGGCGTAACTGCCGCGTTCGGTGACGGCAATTCCTCCCAGCCAAGCACCAAAAAATCCGCCGATTTGATGCGAAAGCAAAGTCAATCCAAACAGCGTACCGAGATATCGCGTGCCGAAGAGCTTGCCGACCATCGCTGCAGTGGGTGGCACCGTTGCAAGCCAGGTTACTCCCAATCCTGCGGCAAATAAGTAGAAAGTAGTAGCGGTCTTCGGCGCAAGCAGGTAGACGAAGATCAGGATGGCGCGCGAAAAATACATCCAGAACAAAATATATTTGCTGCAATAGTTTTGTGTACCCCATCCCGCAGCCAAACTGCCAGCAATGTTGGCCAGACCAATAATGGCGAGGGACCAACTTGCGACTTGGGCCGGGAGGCCGCAAAGTTGTACTTCACCAGGAAGGTGGGTAACGAGAAAAGCGATGTGAAATCCGCAAGTGAAAAATCCGGCATGTAGCAACAGGTAGCTTGGGTCCGCGAGCGCTTGTTTAATTGCCGCCCTCAATGTTTGTTCGGGTGCAGCGGTTGGCACGGTAGTTTGGGTTGCAGCGCCGCTTTTCGTGATTTTGATCGGTTGCGTTGTTGCAGGTTTGCGAAGTGCGTGTGCAAGCGGCAACGCCCCGATCGCCACGATCGCCATCGCCCACATTGTCCCCATCCAGCCAAATCCACTGATCAGTTTTTGCAATACAGGTGCGAACACGAACTGACCAAAAGAGCCGCCTGCGTTGATGATGCCCGAGGCCATGCCACGCTTCTCGGCCGGTAGCCGTTGCGCTGCCGCACCGATTAATACCGAAAAGCTGCATGCACCGGCACCCGCGGCACTCATGATGCCGATGGAAAAAATCAACCCAGCTGATGAGCCCATGTATGGGGTGATTGCGCTCCCGATTGCGAGTACGACAAAACCGATCGCGATGACGCGACCTGGACCGTAACGGTCGGCGACCGCACCTGCGATCGGTTGCACTGCGCCCCAGATGAATTGGCCCACTGCCATTGCAAAACTGATGCTGGCAATGCCGAGGCCGGTGGTGGTGTTGAGTGGGGAGACAAACAAGCCCATCGATTGCCGCATACCTTGGGACACCATCATGATTGCAGCAGCAACCAACACAATCGTCCAGTAGCCTTGATGTCGATTGCTCATGTTCAGTTTTCTTCGGTTAAAGCGGGTTTGAGATTGGAGAGGGCTTGTTCTATCTGCGCGTTGAGATCGGCGACGACGTTAAGCCCGAGTCGGGCTTCTAGCGCCAGCTGTGCTTCGCGCCACCGCGCTTGTGCTTGCTCGCGAAAAACATGTCCGTCCTGTGTCAGTATCAGCAAACGTTGTCGGGCATCGCCACCAGCGACCTCCGCTACCCAGCCTTTTTCGAGCAACGGTTTCAAACTGCGAGTGAGCGTCGTGCGGTCCATTTCGAGTCGATCAGCCAGTTGCACAAGCGTTTGTGCCTGGTCGGAAATATTGGTCAGCACTGAGTATTGCGAGAGTTTCAGCCCGGTCTGACGCATGTGAATCTCGTAAAACGATGTCATGCGACGGGAAAGTTTGCGCAGACGGCCACAAGTACAGTTCAGAGGGGAAGGTATTGGCGTGGGCGACGATTTCACGGAAGGTTCGAGGGCAAATTAAACGTGTATATACACATATTAATAGGTCGTCAAACATTTGGCAAGGGCATGTTTGGCGTCTTGGCGCTCACACTCTGATTTTTTTTGATTTCCCTTGACGAATCAATGGCTTTCGCGTAACTTTCGCCGTGCAGTCGCATTCGCAGTGTATGCAGTTAATTTGTGCTGAAGTACTCGCTCATTCAA
>JANYFH010000380.1 GCA_025362705.1 Betaproteobacteria bacterium | reverse complement strand
TGGCGTTTGGAAATTGATGCGCCAAAATCACTGGCCAGATTTGTCGCGCGCAAAGGGTCGGTCACGGTTAATGGTGTATCGTTAACCGTTAACAAGGTGAGCGACGGTGTGAGTGGCAACGCGGTGTTCGAAATCAACATCATTCCGCACACGCATCAGGTCACCACAATTCGCCTGTTGCGCCGGGGCGCGAAAGTAAATCTGGAAATTGATCTTGTCGCGCGGTACGTGGAACGGCTGTTAGGAGAGGATCCAGCATGACGATTGCAACAACACAGGAAATTATCGAGGACATCCGTCAGGGCCGCATGGTGGTACTGGTTGATGCCGAGGATCGCGAAAACGAGGGCGACCTGGTCATGGCGGCTGATTTTGTCACGCCGGATGCAATTAATTTCATGGCACGGCATGCGCGCGGGCTCATCTGTCTGACGCTCGAAGAGGCGCGTTGCAAACAACTGAATTTGCCCATGATGGTCACAGACAACCGCGCGTTGCATGGAACCGCGTTTACCGCGTCCATCGAAGCGGCGACCGGCGTGACCAGTGGTATTTCGGCAGCGGATCGTGCGCGTACGGTGCAAGTGGCTGTCGCGGCGAATGCCAGACCTGATGACATCGTCCAGCCCGGCCATATTTTCCCGATCATGGCCAAACCCGGTGGTGTGCTGGTGCGTGCTGGCCATACCGAAGCCGGCTGCGACCTGGCAAAACTCGCCGGACATTCGCCAGCCTCCGTGATTTGCGAAATTATCAAGGACGACGGCCAGATGGCGCGCCTGCCGGACTTGCAGGAATTTGCGAAACTCCACAACTTGAAAGTGGGCACGATTGCGGATTTGATTCGCTACCGTTCTGTCACAGAAACACTCGTCGAACAAGTTTCAGAAAAAACCATTGCGACACCGTACGGCGCGTTCAAATTGCACGCCTTCCTCGACAAGACCGTCAATGAAGTGCATCTGGCGCTTACACGTGGCGATATTCGCCCAGAGGTACCAGTGCTCACGCGCGTACACGAACCATTTACCTCGCTTGATCTGTTTGATTTCGATAGCACGCGGCACGCCTATTCAGTGGCCGATGCCATGCGCATCATCGCCACCGATGGTACCGGAGTGATCGTCCTGTTGCGCGGGACCGAAAACGCAGAATCCATATTGGCGAGATTTACGCCACCCAGTGACAAACCCAGGCGCGCAGCCAAGTGGGATCCGCTGATGCATGGTATCGGTGCACAAATTTTGCACAAGTTGAATGTCAAGAAAATGCGTGTACTTGCATGGCCGAAAAAAATCCCTTCTATGGCGGGGTTTGATCTCGAGGTCGTCGAGTATGTGCCGCCTTCAAATGAACGCAAATTGCATAGCGTTGCGTAATTTTTCAAAGGCCGTATGAACTCGATTCAAATAAATCTGGATGGTCGGCACCTGAGAATTGGTATCGTACAAAGCCGATTTAACGAAACCATTGTGGCTGGCATGCTCGATGCCTGCGTTGCGGAGCTGCAGAAATGTGGTTTGGACGACGCATCCATTGACCACGTATCGGTTCCTGGTGCACTCGAAATTCCAGTTGTGCTGCAAACCATGGCGCACACACACAAATATGATGCCTTGATTGCCATCGGCGCAGTGGTTCGCGGCGAGACCTACCATTTTGAAATTGTTGCCAATGAAAGTTGCCGCGGCGTAATGGATGTGACTTTGGAAACAGGTATCCCGATTGCAAATGGTATTTTGACTGTCGATACGGATGAGCAGGCGCTGGCGCGCATAGCCGAAAAAGGTGCGGACTGTGCACGTGCGGCCATCGAAATGGCGCACAACATCAAGACAATTGCCGCGCAAGCACGGGAGCGCACGTGAAAAGCGCGCGCCGCCGTTCGCGCGAATTTGCCGTGCAGGCTATTTATCAATGGCAATTGGCAGGACAAAGTCTTGCTGATATCGAACAGCAATATGGGGAAGCGGAGGGCTTCGCCAAGGCGGATAGCGACTTGTTTGCAGTTATCGTGAGCGGCGTTTTAAAACATGCGGAGACACTCAAGGAAAATCTTGCTCCGCATCTGGATCGACCCTGGAAGGAAGTGAGTCCAATCGAGAGTGCCGTCCTGCTCATTGGCGCGTTCGAATTGGCAAACCTGCCGGATACACCATATCGCGTCATCATTAACGAAGCCATTGAACTTGCAAAGTCGTTTGGCGGTACCGATGGACACAAGTATGTCAACGGCATTCTGGATAAACTGGCATTGAGCCTGCGCACCGAAGAGATTGGTTTTCAGGGCGAGGTGCCTGTGCCAAAACCACCGAGAAAGACAGCCGCAGTCAAAGTAACGACCAAAGCCAGGCGCGTGGTGAAAGCGGCAGATTGAAAGTCGCCGCTTTTAGAAATCGCTTCACTTAAATCATCGCGACAATGTCGCCCGAATTCGCACTGATCGCAAAGTACTTTACGCGCCCCGTAAAAAACGCGACTCTGGGTATTGGCGATGACTGCGCGCTCATTGGTGTTTCATCAGGCTGCGAGCTGGCGATTTCGACTGATACGCTTGTTTCTGGGGTGCATTTTTTCTCTGATGCAGATCCCGAAAAACTCGGCCACAAAGCGCTCGCAGTCAATCTCTCCGATCTGGCTGCGGTGGGTGCGCAGCCGCGTTATGTAACGCTTGCGTTGACCCTGCCTGCGATTGACGAGTCTTGGCTTACTGCGTTTTCACGCGGTTTTTTTTCGCTTGCGGATGCTTATCAGGTGGAATTGATCGGTGGCGACACCACACGCGGGCCACTATCTATAACAATTACTGCGCTTGGCGAAATTGCGGTCGGTAAGGCCATGAGGCGCGATGGTGCCAGGGATGGTGACGATATCTGGGTATCCGGCGGTCTGGGTGGTGCGGCGCTGGCGCTGAAGCATTTGCAGGGGCGCGTTTCACTGCCTTCACAAATAGTCGAAATTGCCGCCGAGCAATTGCACAGGCCTAATCCGCGCGTGGCGCTTGGTCGCGCTTTGGTCAGCATCGCCACCAGTGCCATCGATATCTCTGACGGCTTGGTCGCTGATCTCACGCATATTTGCGAATGTTCAGGATTGACAGCCGATGTGGTTTGGGCCGAAGTACCGCTTTCCGCGCCGTTGTCGTCGGTGGAACGAGCGTTGCAGTTGTCCTGTGCGCTTGCGGGAGGTGACGATTATGAATTGTGTTTTACTGCGCCAGAAATAATGAAGCCCAAACTGCTTTCTATCTCCGCTGAACTCGGATTGGCACTAACCCGCATCGGGTGCATGCGAAACGGCGTGCCACGCGTGCACGTGTATGACGAGCGCGGGAACGAGATAAATATGTTGTCTGCCGGTTTCGATCACTTCGCAAAAAACGTCTGATCGAAAAGCACATGCGCCCAAACCGCGAATTTCTGTTCAGGCATCCCGCGCACCTGATTGCGTTTGGGTTTGGTGCGGGGCTGATGCCCAAGGCACCCGGTACATGGGGAACGCTCGTCGCGATCCCTTTGTATTTTCTGGCGCTTCGCTTGGGCGGTACTTCGGCTGCATTGGCATGTGCGTTGGCATTGTTTGCGGTCGGCATTTGGGCCGCTGCAATCGCCGGGCGCTCGCTCGGCGTAGCGGATCACGGCGGTATCGTGATCGACGAGATTGCCGCGTTTGTGCTGGTTCTTGCATTCAC
>JANYFH010000348.1 GCA_025362705.1 Betaproteobacteria bacterium | reverse complement strand
GGCTTCGGCCGCAAACGCCGCGATCGACCATATTCACGACTGGGTGCTGGGCACCCACGGCAAATGGGTCACGATGGGCGTGCCGTCCGACGGCAGCTATGGCATTCCGGATGGCGTGATCTATGGCGTGCCGGTTACCTGCGCGAACGGCAAGTACACCGTGATCAAGGGTTTGGAAATCGACGAATTTTCACGCGGCAAGATGGATGCAACGCTGAAAGAGCTGGAAGACGAGCGTGCAGGTGTTGCGCATTTGCTTTAATTTGCATCGCCGCAAACAAAAAAAAGCCGCTCAATGAGCGGCTTTTTTTTGTTAAGTTGACGGGCTATTCGTCGTTAAGTGCGCCACCGATGCTCACGACGTACAAGGTAACCACAGCAACAGCCATGCCGACCAGCGTAGGCGTAATCGTCTCTGTGACCAGATCCATGTAGGCATCGAACATATAACTGCCAGCGGGAGTGAAGGCCACCGCAATGAGCGCTGCAAGCAGCGTGCAACCAAAAGGGATCGCGAACCGCACGACCGCTGATATGCGTTTTTTAACCGGTAACCGATCCACAACGCGCAGCGTGAATCCGTCGTCGTCGATATGCTGCATGCGGTTCGCCCGCGCATCAGCTTTCAACAATTCATCGATTGGGTCTATATGCAGATTCAGGTGTGCATTCATGCGGCGGCTCCTTGGCCGTAATCGGATCCGTATGCAGCCAGTTTGGCGCGCATCTTTTCCTTGGCTTTGAGTATATTCGTTTTCACCGTGCCCAGCGGTATTCCAAGAACATAGGCGGCTTCTTCATGCGATAGATCGTTGTAATAGCACTGCGTGATGGCATTGTGTTCACCGATGGTTAAACCTTCCATGGCGCGATCGAGATCACGGCGCACACTACTGGCCGCTGTATCGCATTCAACCGCCTCTGGCTCCGGCATCAACGAATCATCCATCAGCACTTCGTGTTTCTTGCGAACCTCGGATTGCCAGGCGTTAAAGGCGATTCGGTACAGCCATGTCGAAAATTTTGCTTCATAACGAAACGATTTGATGTTTTTCCACGCGAGGATAAAAGTTTCCTGCGCAATATCATCGGCAAAAACCTCATTGCCGCCGGTCATCCTGCGTACGCTTGAGCGCAACTGCGACTGATGGCGGCGCACCAGTTCGCCGAACGCATTGCGATCATCTTTGAGCAGCACGCGCGCAATGAGATCGTTGTCGGCAAAGCCGGGCGATGGATTCACAGTTTGCGTTTCTATTTACTCAATCATTCGGCAGCAATGCGAAATTATTTCGGATTAGTAACGCTGGTGCGCTCGATACTCCCCATCTTCCAGACGATCAAATATCCGACGCCCATGAACATCGGAATGATGCCGAATGCCCAAAATCGCATCCCGACCAGAAACAGCGCCAGGCTCACGCCAACGCCGAGCATCACCAGTACCACGCCGCGCCGCAAATCGGCATAGGGCTCTGCGGGATCGACAAATAACTCGGCGGGCACCGGCTGACCTTTTTCCGCAAGTTTCAGCGCCGTATCGTGCAGCAGCTCGTTTCTGCGCGACTTGTACCACAGGATGATGCCGACCATGACGACGGGCGTGAATATACCCAGAACAATTGCCGTGACGCCTAGAATGGTGGTTCCAAAATCCATAATGTTCTCCGCGATTCATAAAGTCCTTCTCCCGTGGGAGAAGGGTTAAATATGGTTGATATGTTTGTCCAGTATAGGACGCGGCGCGAACCTGATTTGGATTTACAGGTTCAATGGGGATCCTATTCCGCTGCCAATTCCTGCGACGAGGCTGGCGCGGAAGGCGCATGCTTGGGCAATTCGCGCATGGCAGCCAACGGCGAGATTTTGGTGAGCACCAGACCCAGTACCATTGTGCCGACTCCCGCAACGCCAATGGTTGTGCGCAGACCGAACAGCTCCGCCATTGCGCCACCGGCCAGCGAGCCCAGCGGTGCGCCGGCAATCGAGAGAAAAATCATGGTTGACGTTACGCGTCCCAACAAATGATCCGGCGTTACCGATTGCCTCAGCGTGAGGTAATTGATAAAGAACAGCATCGCGCCAAGATCGAGCACGAAGATGGCGACACCAAGATGCCACGCCGCCCACCAACCAGGTACCGCCCAGGCGATCATCAGCCACGCGATGCCAGTCCCGAACACGCCGCCCAGCATGACGCGCCCGACACCAAAGCGCCGGTTTATATGCTGTATCCAGAACGACGCAATTAAAAAGCCAACGCCGCCCATCATCCAGACTGCGCCGATTGTGCCGGGCGAAAGCGCCAAATCGCGCACCGCAAACAGGATCACGATGGCCAAATACATGTGCTTCAGGAATTGCCAGATCGACAGTCCCCAGGCCAGGGACCGTAAGACCGGATTGTTCCAGATCATGCGTAAGCCCGCCTTTGCGTCTTTCCACACCGTGGCGTCTTTTTCCAACGCTCTGGGTGCATCACTGGCTTGTGGCTTGATGGTTTTCAACATCCATGCCGACGCAAAAAACGCGATCGCATCGAGCAGTATTGCAAACGGCGCGGTCAGCCAGTGAATGAAAATGCCGGCCAGGCCGGGGCCGATGAGCTGCGCGCTCGAATCAGCAAGCGCGATCCGCGAATTGGCTTCCACCAGGTTTTCACGGCCGACGCGTTCGGTCATGAATACTTGATACGACGCCCAACCGATGATGCCGCCCAGGCCCACCAGAAACCCCGCTACATAGAGCACCGACATGGAAAGCCAGCCCAGCCACGCTGCGATCGGAATCGCAAGCAATGCCAGGCCCCGGCCCAGATCGGCCATGATGATGAGCGGCAATTTTTTTGAGCGATCCACCAGCACGCCGGTGAACAGGCCAAATAGCGTATAGGGCAGTGCTTCAACGGCCGTCAGAATGCCCATCTCCAACGGGGACGCATTCAGCATCAACGCTGCGGTGAGCGGCAACGCCAAAAACGTAACCTGCCCGCCGAAATGGGTGATAGTCAGCGAAATCCAGAGCGTGCGAAAGTCGCGGCTGCGCCAAAGCTTGCCGAAATATTTGTCGAATCGATGTTCTTGCGTGGTCATTTTTATTCTTTCCCAACTCGTCGCGCAGATAAGAATGCGCATTACCGGCCCATTACAACTACAGGACCAACAAAAGGTGACGGGAAATATGTTTCCGGTTTGATTCCCCGCCGTGTGGTTCCGGCGAGGGCCTTACTGAAAGGCGCTACCGGACTACGTGAATGCGATGCTTGCGGTGCGAAAATCGCAGGATCGTTTCGGCTGCGG
>JANYFH010000330.1 GCA_025362705.1 Betaproteobacteria bacterium | reverse complement strand
GCGACTGCGGCGTTGGGATAGCGGTAGCGACGATCTGCAACGGATCCTGCTTGAAGGTGAAGGCGTGATATTTGACAGCACGGGACGGGTTGACCTGAAACGCTTTCAGTGGCAACCAGTCAGTAGTTCTCCGCGAACTGCATCAAAACTCTAGCATTGGCGCGGGTCTCAAGGCGTTTCTTCTCTACAAACCGCGCCAGTACTGGATATTTCTCTCGCATTTTTCTACCAGCCGCGATGAGCGTTCTGGGCACGAGAATATGCCCGCACTTGATCAGGGCATTCCCGGATACGTGCTTCTTTCAAAAGTAGGAGAGAAACCTACGGATCAAGCGGCTATTTGCTGATTCCTGTTCGCGTGCCGCAGAACGATCATTACGGCTGGAACACCACTTTATCCAGCGTTCGGTGTGCACGTAATTAAGGTTCATGCGAAATCTACGTGAAAGTCTGTGCACCGCACTTTTTTATATACGAATAATCGGGGGAATTCAAATGCAGAAAGTTAAAGAATTGATGAACTGCGACGTGCAAGTGACCAGTCCAGACAAAACAATTCAGGAAGCTGCGCAGCAAATGCAGGAAGGCAACTTCGGCATGCTGCCAGTAGAGGCACATGGGCAATTGATCGGCGCGATATCTGATCGCGACATTGTGGTTCGCGCGGTAGCGAAGGGCCGTGGACCGGACACCGAGGTGCGCGAGATCATGTCCAAGGGTATTGTCTCGGCTTTTGAAGATGACTCCGTCGCCAAAGTCGCCAAAATCATGAGTGACAATCAGATTCGACGCCTGCCGATCTTGAACGCCAATAAACACCTCGTCGGCATTGTTGCACTAGGTGATCTGGCCATCGCAACAAGTGAAATCTCGGTTGCAAGTTCCGCGCTTTCGGAAATTTCGAAACCCACTTGACGTGCTGCACACTCCTTTCCACTCGGCTATGAACGCCGACGGATGTGTGTGTTCTAAATTGAATGAACCGCAACGCAGTGTCAACAATCAAAAACGAGGAATCATGCACATATCGCCCTCACCTTCGATCTCGCCAACAAGCACATTCGTGAATAGGGTTTTCCATCTGGCGCGCGCAATCGCAACAGCATTCGCCGCTGCTATCATGATATTTGCTGCACCGATGTCGCAAGCGCAGACATTCACCATCGATACTTCCGCTGCGTCGCCTCTTACCGGATTGTGGTGGAACGCCAATGAATCGGGCTGGGGTAGCACCATCACCCAGCAATCCAGCATCATGTTCTTCACGATGTTCGCCTACGATGCCCTCGGCAATCCGGTTTGGTACACGGTGTCTTGCACCATCGCCGTCACAAGCTGTAGCGGTGACATGCTCAAATTCAGAGGCGGGTCCACGCCCACATCAACTTGGAATGGCAACGGCCTCGGGTACGCGAAGGTCGGGACGATGGCGCTGAATTTCACCAGTAACGACAGCGGCTCGATGAGCTACACCCTCGACGGGTTAAGCGCCACCCGTCAGATCACGCGAGAAATTTTTGGCCCGGCGCCGCCCGCGCCGTCGAGCCTGGCCGGCCAATGGCAAGGCGCGATTATTGAGGTTCGCAGTAATTGCACGCAAACCCAAAATAACGGCGGTCGCGCCACCTACGGCCAATACGACATTGGCATCGCAGCCGCGCCCAGCGGCGGAATCATCATTTCGCTGGCTGGCGTTACTGGCCTGCAATGCAGCTACAACGGCAATTTCACCACCAACGGCACGCGCCTGATTGCCAGCGGCGCAATGTCCTGCAACGACGGCAGACGCGGAACCTGGCAGTCCACGAATACGCTGGTTACTACAAAAGCGATGTCGCTTGAACTTGCCGTGCAACTCGACACGACTGAAACCTGCACGATCGCCACGACGATTGGCGGATCACGACCCTGACTACAATCAGCCGATACACAGGATGTTGCCTCTGCGTCGTTTTCGCGCCCGAAGAATTATTGGTGAAACTCTATGACTGGTGCGGCATTTCAGGTATTTCCTCCCTGTAAAACCCGCCACTGGCGATCTACGCGGGAATTCGCTAAGGAATTAGCTCGCGGAAGATGGCCGTGACCTTTGCCGAGATGGATTATTTCTGGGAAATAATTCCCGCTTGTCCGTTTTTCTGATCGCTGTGGTGTTGGGCGTTGCGTTGTAGTACCAGCTCAAAATTCGTATTCAAATTGAAACCGCAGCGTCGAATCCGGCGCTGCCTTGCTAGCGCCAACTAGCCATGCAGCGTCGTAACGCATGGCTTCTTTTCCGCCCAGAGGAATCTTGCCGAAGATTGCCGGGCCGATGCGATGATTCTGCTGCTCACGCGGTTCCCAGTGATTCCATTTCCCCAGTTCGCCAAAAGCTTGTACACCAAATTCGAATTCGCGCATCAGCCGATATTTCGCCTGCAGTTGGTAATGAAATTCGGTGACCGCCGGTTCGCTGTCCGAAGCCAGACCCACCTGCCGCTTCAGGAACAGATTGGCGTTAACCTGAACTCGATCAAATTCGCCCTGCAGCAGTGGGCCAAAGCGAAATTCATAGCCTTCGTTGCGATCGCGCGGCACTTCGAGTTCGATGAACAAGCCAATATCCACCGGGTATTTGCCTGTCTCGGTAAGTTGGAATTTGTTTTCCCATTCGAATGCATCGTAATGCGTACGCTCGCCGGGCGCCTTTTTATACTTCATATACGCTTCGGTGAACCAGTATGGGGTAATGCCGTAACCCAAACCGAATGTGCCTGTGGAAAATTGCCCTTTGTCGTTCGCGAATTTGCTGGAGCCGTACTTCACCTCCAGTTCACGTTCGCCGTATTCGACGGTGGGCACCTTTACATAGTCTTCGGGATCGGCCCACGCCGGACTGGAAATGGCGGAGATCGAAATTAGAAAAGGAGCAATTTTGTTTTTCATTAATAAGTGTGAACGTATTTTTTCGAAGTTGTCTTGGTGATTTTTTTTCGTGATTTAACCCACCGCATGCCCGCCGCGATTGCGACCCCTACGACGACATAAAACAGAACCTGTATGCCAGCAGGGTGGGCGTCGTAGCCGATCAGTCCATGCAACACGGCGCCAAAGGCCGATTCATTCGGCAAGACGCTCGATATGTCCCACAACGGGGATTTGAGACTGGGCAGTAGATCGGCTTGTACGAGGAATCGCGCTGCCTGTGCCGCCATTCCTGCGGCCAGCAGCAGCACCAGCACGGAAGTTGCCGCAAAGAACCACCGCACGGGAATGCGCAGTAGTCCGAAATAGAGTGTGACGCCGACCACCGCCCCACCGACCATTCCCAACGCGCCGCCCACCGACATTTCGACCACACTGGAGGAACCCGAAAGTGCCACACCATAGAGGAACAGAACCGTCTCGGCCCCTTCGCGAAGAACCGCGATGGCGACGACCACCATCAGTACCGACAGCGTTCGCTGGCCGTCACGTATGGCGCCGCCGATCGACTGCGCTTCGACAGCAAGCGCCCGGCCATGACTGGCCATCCATATGCTGTGCCATGCAAGCATCAGTACCGCCACGCCAAGAATAGACGCATTGAAAATTTCCTGGCCGAGGCCATCGGCAAATTGCGCGATGCCTTCCATGCTTGCGGCAACGATAGCCGAGCCAGCCAAGCCAAGTAGCGTGCCGCCGAGCAACCAACGCCCTCTGGTCGGTACTCCTTTGGTGGCCGCCGCCATCACGCCGATGATCAGGGCGGCTTCGAGTACTTCACGAAATACAATCAATGCAGTGCCAAACACGTTCGACGCTCCTACTTCGCGACGATGATACCGTTCGCGGTCTTTTCGTTGAATTCGCCAACAAAAGGATAGCTACCTGCGGCCAGTGGTCCGATGTATATCGATGCCGTAGACTTAGCGGGAATAACCTTTTCGCGGTTAAGCGCGTGGCTGTCGAATTCTTCTGGCGTCGCATCGCGGTTCTCAATCACCAGTTTGATCTTTTGGCCAGCTGGCACATTCACCGTACTTGGCTGGAAACGATGATTTTCAATGACAAGCTTGATCTCGATGTCTGTGGCGAAAGCCGTTACCGAGAAAGCAAGAAGCAGCGGTGCGATGAGTTTTTGCATATTCCGTATTCCGCAAGGGAGTGTTGTTTACATGCAAATGATAATGGTTCGTATTAAGAAACGCAAGCATTAATGCAAATTTCTTTAGCGCCGGAATCGGCGTAACTATTTTGTACTCCGAAATCCTGCGTGGCGGCCAAACGATCTATGGCCGATGTGACATCGGCATCGCTTAATACCCGCGATCACGATTTCCCTTGCCGGCATTACCGTTCCGCAATTCCGTTACAAAAGAAATTTCACGGCTAATGGCGCAAGCCTGATTGCAAATGGTGCAATGTCTTGCGACGACGGCCGACGCGGAACCCAACAGCCCCAAAATATGCTGCCTAACAAACAATCGTCCTAAAACCCCGGTGGTCGCTCAGCCGATACTGCCGATATTTTTTCAAGCGCCATCCCGGCACGTGCGATGGTACCTTCATCAAACAGCCTGCCGATGAGCGTCACGCCGTGCGGCACCCGGCGCGGTGTTGCAAATTTCGCCGGCGGACTCTTGGTATCCGGTGCCCAATCGCTGCGCGCCTCTGAAACCTCAACCGAACCCGTGCGCAAAGTGAGCGAAGGATGACCGGTGTTATTCGATATCGTGAGCATCTCGTCGCGCAGGGACGGCACCAGCAATAAATCGACTTCGGAAAACACGCGTGCCATTTCCAGCGTCACTTTGCGACGCATGCGATCGGCCTGGACGAAATCCACTGCCGACAAAAAACGTGATTCACGAAACATATTGGGCCAGGCGTCAGGGACTTGTATCTTGAGTTGATTGGCGCGTCCATCCAGAATGATTTCCTCGAACGCTGCCGCTCCTTCCGCGAACAGAATCAGGTTGAGCGATTGGTAGGGCCAGTCGGGCAACGAAATCGGTGTGGGGACCATGCCGAGGGTCTTTGCGGCTTCCAGCGCCGCGCGGTCGACATCGGTGGCCGGGTCTTCTTTCATCCAGGCGGGCACATAGCCGATTTTCAAACCCTTGATCGCGGCGTTGACATCGAAGTCGAGCTTGCAGGGCACACTGCCGATGTCACCTTTATCGGGGCCGGTGATCGTCTTCAAGACCAGCATCGCATCTTCCACGCTGCGCGTCATCGGGCCAAGTTTGTCGAGCGACCAGCATAGCGTCATCGCGCCGGTTCGCGGTACGCGGCCATAGGTGGGACGCAGGCCAGTGACACCGCAGCGCATGGCGGGACTGATAATGCTGCCGCCGGTCTCGCTACCGATCGAGAACGCCACCAGCCCGGCTGCCATCGCCGCACCTGGCCCTGCACTCGATCCAGACGCACCCTCCTCCAGCAACCAGGGATTCATGGTCTGGCCGCCAAACCAGATATCGTTCAGCGCCAGCGCGCCCAGGCTCAGCTTGGCGATAAGTACGGCGCCTGCCGCAGTCAGTCTCGCGACCACCACCGAATCAGCGACCGGAACGCGATTACGAAATGGCTCCGCGCCCCAAGTGGTGGCAATACCCGCAGTGTCGAGTAGATCCTTGACGCCGTACGGAATACCATGCAGCGGCCCGCGATACTTGCCGGCGGCGATTTCCTGGTCAGCTTTCTTCGCTTGTGCGAGCGCGTGATCGGCCGTGAGCGTAATGACGCAACGCAACTTGGGATCGAAACGCTGAATGCGCTCTAGATAGATGCGTGTGAGTCGCTCGGAACTGAGCGCCCTGCTCTCGATCCAGCGCGAGAGCTTGCTCACCGGCGCGAAAGCGATATCGTCGTCGCGCTTGGGCAGCGGCCCCGCATCGGTTTTGCTGCGCACGAACCGGTCACGTGCCGGGCCAGCTTTCATGCCGGGCAATACGGGGTTCCATTGCGTCGCGGGCGCAACGCTATCTTCCAACGCCAATTTGCGCGGGCCGGTACGCCGCTCGAGCATCGCCGCCATCGAGGTGCGCCAACTGCTTGCCGCCATCTCGCGTTCAGCGATGCTCATCGTCACCTGCGCGAGCTTCCCGGCTTCGGTAAACGTCGCCGGTGAAACATCAGGACCGACCGCAGGCAAGGTACCAAAAGTGGGAGGTGCACCGGGCGGTGGCGCTGCTGGTTTCGGTTCCTCCGCGTTACTGGAGGTGATATTGACCGTGGTGGCGGCCAGCAGGCCGAGTGGCGCTTTAATCAGGAATTGACGGCGGGATTTCATAGGGTCTCATTTTCAGGAGGGGTGAGCCGCAGGAGCGACGGCGGCGCGCATTAATGTTACTGAAAATAAACAGGCACTTCTGATGTTGCGTCGTTCAATAAAGCTAAGCCGACATACTAATTATCACTGCCCGATAACATCATTCCGCACTACGCCGAACAACTTCCTACTTGCAAGCGCCCACCAGCTTGGCCACAGACGTCGTGCCGCTGCTGCTCGTCGATTCAAAGCTATTACCGTGATAATTTGTAGTCACCACAGTTGGCGCGCCAACCTTGCATGTAGAGGTGTAAATGACCTGATCACCATTTACTTTGATATCTGTCAGTTTGCAAATCTCCGGCGGGATAGATTTCTCCAACTGTGTCCGGATCGATTTGGCATCGCCATTCATGGCATCTGCGTCGCTCGGCGTAACGCAGGTCGACGTATTGAATGTCTTCGTGTTCACCGTTGTTGTCCCGGTCCACTGGCCAGTGCGCATGCGATCAGCGGCGTCCGCAGGCAATGCAAGGCATGCGAGCGCGGAAAGCAGAAAAATAGTGTGATTGGTTTTCATGGGGGATTCTCCTTCAGGTTGATCCGGTTGGCTTACGGTAGCGCCAATGCATGCTGGCACCTTTTGAGGCAAAAATAAACCTATTTGCGATAGTCCATATTCTCCACACTCGACCGATGGCCCGAATTGCGTAAGTCAATCGCTAACGCCTGTCGCGCAGCGAATTGCGCTTGCTCTTGTCGTTATGCGTGATCCGGGACTTTCCTTCCCTTGGTGCGCCGGCATCGTGCACTGCACCTGCTGTCGTATCCGGCTTCGTCTTCTTTGCGCCAGCACGAGCGACTGGTTTATCCCTATTGCACTCAAACATAGTCGATACAGCAACGATCAAAAACAAAGAGGCAACAAGCTCAAGAATGGAAACGAGCTCGTTTGCGGTATCGCCAAAGTCAGCGTCGGGATCGATGAAAAAAAGCCGCAGCGGGAGTACGAACCCGCACAATAACGCGCAAATTCCCCAGCCACGGACCTGGGCGAAGAACCGCTGGTAGTAGCCGAAATTGAACACGGCACCAAGCAAGCCCGCCACACCAGCGATTGCGAGCACTGCAAAGGCAATGCCGAGCGGCAGGCGGCGCAGAACTGCCTGATCGGGAAAATCGCGCGAGACGAACGCCGATTGTGGATTGCCGGGGCTGACCCAGATGCTAATTTTTGACGCGCTTTTGTAGGCTGCCTCAAGTGCCCTTGCGACTGCAGTATTGTCTGGTTCGTCGAGCGCGCTGTCATCAAGCACGGTGAGGCGTTCGGTGTAATAGGGTTTACCGGCAACTTCGTATGTTGCTGCGTACCAGCGCTCTGGCGTACCGTTGGCGGTTTTGTCGTTATGCTGAACCGCATCTCCCTTCACTTCGCGATAATCTTGCGCGAGTTCCCAGTTGCGCTCCGCCATGACGATCAGCTTGAAGCTCAGCAGCCATCCTGCTGCGCCAAATACCGGTGCCATGAGCGCCCATAGCAGCATTGCGAATCCGCGCTTGTGACTGGAAACAATCGATGAAATGGTGGCGATCATTGTTCGCAAATGATACCCAGGGTATGTCTCAGCATTACCAATCTTCCGGTTGGTGTAGCGTGGCTTGCAAATAACCATCCTTGCGGCTCCGCTTGAGCTTGGTCGCGAACTTCGGAAAATCCAGGCCATAGCGTCTTTGCATTGCTTTCGCCTGGTCCTCGATCCATCGCCAGCGCGGCTCGAAATTGGCGTCGCGAAACGCGAACACGAGGTAATTGCCGTCGGTCGCAATGGGCAAGACGATGATGTTGCCGTCGAACACATTCGCAATCATGTCCAGATGTACTGCGCGCTCGGCTTTCGGTCCCACCATGTTTGCCACCATCGCGCCATGCATTGCCAAGGCATCACGTACGTCCAGATAAAACTCTCTTGTACATACTGAGGCGGCGAAGCCGTCGCGATCAAAGGCATCGATCATCACCACGTCATGCTTTTCCACGCAGTGGCGCAAGTATTCGGCTGCATCGCCGAGCAGTATTGTGAGCCGCGCGTCGTCAGGCGGCAGCATGAATTGATCGCGGAAGGCAAGAATATGCGGGTCAATTTCCACCGCGGTAATGCGCGTCGATGGAAGATACTGGTGACAATATTTCGCCAGCGATCCGCCGCCCAGCCCAAGCATCAGGATGTGCCCAGGCGAATGCACGAACAATAGAAAGCTCATCATCTTTTGTGTGTAGGCAAATTCCAGCGCAGTCGGATCGCTGAGGCGCATGCCACTTTGCGTAAGCGCCCGCGAAAAATACAATGAACGCGAATCGCCTTCTTCAATCACGAAAGGTTTGTCATAGGTCTCGGCAAGAATCCGCTGGACGACTTGCTCGCGATTGCAATCTTCGGGTTCAAGCAAGCGGATGACGCCGCTCTCGTCGGCAAAGGGATTCTGCAATTCAAGCATATTGGGGGTTGCGGTCGGCGCAATCTGCCTCCGCGACCTCGTCGATTGCGGCTGTAGCTCCCGATCTAGCCGCACTTTTCTTTGCGATGGCGGTCTCCACGATTATTCAGGCTTTGCGAGGTTACGCGATCAAACGTTTGCTGAGTTCCGTGCGCCAGTTGGCCGGATCGGGACCGGACTCCGGGCCCGCCGTATAGCATTCGTAGAGATCTGAACCGGTCTTGTGTCCGTTAGCCTGGAGCCATGTACCGAATTCGCCCCAGGCGACGCCAAGGCCTTCATAGCCGCCACACAGCACAGTTCGTACTACTGTCATGGCTGGCCATTCACCCGCTTTAACGCGACCCACCGGCTTGACTGGTGTTGTGACAGGCACACAAATCTCGAAATCAAATGTTGCGGGATCCATCTTCAAATGGTGCGTGAACCATGATCCGGCCGGGCCGATGCCCTGTGCTTTTACTGCAGCCATCACTTCACCGATACCCGGTCCCATTGCTGTCCGCATCTCACTTCGCGGAATAGTGAGGTGGATGATCGCAGCATGCAATGCGGTGGTCTGAATAATTTGTGGGGTATCAATCACTGTGGCTATCTCCTATTTTTGGGAATACAGCGTCCGATATTCGTGGCTGTCTCTGCGCTCATTCCGCACGCTCTGCGAGAATGGCGGGCAACAGTTGTTCCAGTCTGTCGTAGCCTGCCACCATGCCTTGTTCCATACCCGAGGCCGCTGCGATATCGCGCGCAGCTTTTGACTCGTACAGTACCGTAAGTACGATTGTCGTGACGCTGCGATTTTCAGTGAATGTCGTGGTGTCGATGGCTTCACCGGGATACCAGGAGACATCGAATTTCTCGGTGGCGACCAGCCGCTCGGCGCACACAATTTCGCGAAACTCTCCTCCCATGCCCATTTGCATGCCGTCCGACTCACGATGCCATACATAGCGGTAAGCACCGCCAACACGAAGATCAATTTCACACACCGGCATGGTCCAGCCCGATGGGCCAAGCAGCCAACGGCGGACCCACTCCGGCTTGGTGAAGGCGTCGAAGACCAATTCACGTGACGCATCAAAATCGCGCGTGACTTGAATTTCAAGATCGTTCGGCGTTGTCAATTTGAAACTGTCCGGATAAAACATCTGATCTCCTCTATCGCTTTTTGGTGGTGATGCGTTCAGATTTTTGTTTTGTCGTCTTTAACTCGTTTAGCAAATCGTCGAGTCGCATGAAAGATGCTTCCCAGAATTCGCGATATTTCTCCAGCCATTCGGTCGCTTCTGCAAGCGGCCTGGCCTCAAGCTTTCGCGGTCGCCGCTGCGCGTCGCTACCACTCGAAATCAGACCGGCACGTTCCAGCACCTTGAGATGCTTCGATATCGCTGGCTGACTCATCGAGAATGGTTCGGCCAGTTCGTTCACCGACGCTTCTCCCGAAGCAAGGCGTGCCAGGATTGCCCGACGTGTCGGGTCAGCGAGTGCAGCGAATGTCGCGTCGAGGCGGCTGGGCGTCATCACGGCAATTGTGCAATCCATTGACGCAAAATATTTTCGAATGCACCCCTGTTCGCTTTGATCATCTTCATGTCGCTGAACCTCACGACGCCGCGATCTTTCGCGAGCCATTCCAGAAGTCCGCCTGGGTCGTCAATGTTGATCCCAGTCGACTTTGCAGCCGAGGTCTTGGCGCCCTGATGGAGAATGATCAAGAGCGCATCGGCGCGAATATTGAAGGTTGCGAAGTGATCCTTGAGGCGAAAGCTTGGTGATTTCCATTTGATCTCCTCGCTTATCCCGGGATTGACACCAAGAATGATGGAACGCAGCAACGTCAATTCGGCCTTTAGCGGGTGATCCAGTTTGCGCATAAAGTCATCGACATCGCTCGCGCTGGACGGTTCTCGCGTGGGCTTTTTTGCAGCGGTCTTGGCGGTAGCCATATATTTTCTTTGCTTGAAATACGAACTTGATCTCGCTTTACATAACCATTAAGTTATATAAAGACGAAAAGAATGTCAAGCTCGAAATGGTTTGCATAGTTTGGACTTTCAGACACCCACACCAAGACCGGGTAGCTAAACTCTAGCTCTGGCGCGGCGTTACAGCCTGTTTCTGCCTGAACTGCGCATCAACTCTGGTTCTTGGTCCTTCTCCCGTGCCGGGGGAAGAACATATTTTGCAGTTCCGAAATTTCTCAGGGCCACAGCCACATAAACGTAAATGCGCCTATCGTTGCGTAGATCAACCCATCAAGAGCATCTTTTGCCACACTTCCCCACGGCTTTCCCATCCAGATGCCCATTTGAATACTGCCGCAGGTAAACGCGAGAAAACTCACCAAACCAACAAGGTGTCCAGCCCGATGCGGATTGGCATTCAGGCCATAAACGTGAATGGCAATTGCACCTGCGATCGCCGCGATGACGATGCAATACACGAACCACAGAGACAGCGCAGTTCCCATGGTGGGCAGGCCATTTTTCCTGATTGTCACAAATGCGTTCGGTCCTTCGACAAATTTCTTTTGCATGGCATCGCCTTGCATATCCTTCATATCGGTGCAGTGCGGCAAAACGTATTGTCCTGGGAGAGGCGAACCCGCCCGAATAGCCGCCCGAACATCGTCCTCATTCGCAAGTTTCCGATAATCACTGTTGTGCCATTTGAAAACCATGTGAATGAGACTGCTGGCGACAAAAATCAACACCGCTGTAACCAGTATCGGTAACCAAAGCTGAAAAACTCCATTCATTTTTTCCCCCTGAAGGTAATGGTGAACAGTAAAGTGCCACCGCGAAATGCCACTCGCCTTGCGCGTATCCGATTGCGCCCAGCTAATTTACACCGAACCGGTCTGGCGGGTTTTCACGCGCTTGTTTTGTCCTGTGTACGCCATGCCAGCGCTTGATCTAACACAAACACACTAACGATAACAATCTGCAAAAGTAAACTGCGTGCTAGCATCCACCGCTCTCAACATAAAAATGTCCACTACTGCCTACATCACGCACCCCTCTTTCCTCAGGCATGAGATGGGCGAAGATCACCCGGAGTGCCCGGCGCGGCTCGATGTCATCAACGATCACCTGCTTTCGCACGGATTTCTCAATCTGATGCCGACGTATCAGGCACCGCGAGTAACGCGCGAACAACTGATGCGCGCGCATACCGCGCATCACCTCGCTGAAATCGAAGCGCTCGTCCCGGTAGCCGGCTACGCTCAAGTCGATCCGGATACACGCATGAATCCACTTTCGCTCATCGCTGCGCGCCACGCTGCGGGCGCCGTCGTGCTTGCAACCGATCTGGTGGTCTCTGGCGAAGTGACCAGTGCCTTCTGTGCTGTAAGGCCGCCCGGCCACCACGCTGAGCGTGACGCGGCGATGGGATTTTGTTTTTTCAATAACGTTGCTGTTGGTATCAGGCACGCGCAGCGGCATCATGGTATTAAACGTATTGCGCTAATCGATTTCGATGTGCATCACGGCAACGGCAGCGAAGATATTCTCGCTGGCGACGATGAGGTACTGATGGTGTCGACGTTTCAGCATCCGCTGTATCCGTATTTGGGTGAAATACCCAAGGGCAGCAACATGTTAAATGTGCCGCTGGCTCCCTACACCTGCGGCGACGCGATGCGAAAGGTTGTCATTGAGCGCTGGTTGCCTGCGCTGGAAGCGTTTCGCCCCGAGCTGATTTATATCTCGGCCGGATTCGACGCGCACCGCGACGATGATATGGCCAACCTTGGCTGGGTGGAAAAAGATTACGCCTGGCTCACCGCGCGCATTCTTGACGTGGCCAATCGCCATTCCGGCGGTCGCATCATCTCGACATTAGAAGGCGGCTACGCGCTACACGCGCTGGCGCGCAGCGTAGGCGAGCATGTGGGTGTACTGCTGGGCGCGGTGGATGCATAAGCGGCGCACCCGCGAGGGCATTTTTGTCCCCAAAGCCGCGTCAATCGCCTAACCTGTTTCAAATCCCAGTGTCTGCTTGACCGTTTGATATTTATCCAGGAGATGCTGCTCTGATTCACCACCCATATTCAACGTCGCATAACGATGGCTGCCAAGCCATTTCATTTCCCGTTTTAAGCCGCCTCCGGTCTTAATAAACATAGCCAGAAACGCATCCGGATCGAATTCTTTCAGCCATGTGAGCTTTTCATGGCCCGGAGGATTCGCCAGCGGCGTACCGTCAAATTTGCGGAACACGAAGCTGGTTGCGACTTTGTATTTGCCGCACGCCAACGTCAGATCAGGCGTTTCGCCCGTGGCAATTTTGAGTGCGACATCGTGCAGATTAGTGCCATCCACCTTCTCATACAAATCGGAGAATTGCGCCGCCATCCGTGGATTGACCTCTATCAGGCGGCATTCGCCCGTTTCCCTGCATACACGCATCTCTACGTTAAACAGCCCATGGTCAAGACCAAGCGCCTGCACAATGCGTTTGGCCGTGTCGCGCGCGCGCGCGGCATGCGCCGCTGGCAACCTGGTGGGATATTCGAAACGCATGAATTGATCGGTGCCGGGATACATGACGGCATCGATAATGCCGAGAATATGAACCTCACCATCAACCACTACGCCATCAACATTGATCTGCTCGCCGTCAATCAATTCTTCGGCAATCATCCAGTGCGCATCAACATCAAAATCGGTCAGCTTTTTGACAACATCGTTGAACGGCCGCACCAACCGCTTGATGATGTACTGCTCCCACGGATGGAAAGTCATATGTTGCTGCAACTCGGTAAAACTGTTTACACGCCGCGCCAAGACCGAGTAAGCCGCCTTCACGGGCTTGACGTAAAACGGGAACTTGAGTGGAATTTCAGCGGCCGATTTAAAGGTATATGGGAAGGCGTGAAACGCGACGTTCGCCGCCGGCACCGCTTGCTCAAGAATGCGCCGGGCAACGTACTTGTGCTGGGCCGCGATCAGCGCCTTGGGGTCAGGTCCCGGCAAGCCCATTTTCTTGGCCAGCAATGCGCCAGCGAGCGCGCCGAACTGTTCGTTGCTGGAAACGATGCCTGACAAATTTGCATGTCGATACTTTTTTGCAAGCCTGTCGACAAATTTGAAAATATCGAATGTCAGCAGCCGCGCATTGCTGGGAAAGCTGAAAAGGTCAAAGCCTTCGTAGAAAAATCGATAGCGCGGATTTGTCTCATCTTCAGCGGCTTTCGCCAGCTGTGATTGATCCCAATCGGCATCAAATAATACAAGTATGTTTTTCAACTAGGGTTCTTTTTTGTTGTTCGATAAAGAGTTGTACGGTGTTCAGTAGCGAGTGGATTCTACCAACGAAAAGCCATGCTGCACCGCCGCATTGCAGGATGCCCGCCAGCCTGTAAAATTCGCAACACGCATCGGGCAGCTACGCCAGATGCCAATAAGGAGAAGTGCCAGTGAAACCGACTGATATTCGTCAGCCGAACTACTTCCACAAAGTTGTGGATTGTCAATGGGCATGCCCCGCCCACACCCCCGTCCCAGAGTACATCCGCATGATTGCCGCCGGCCGCTACGGCGATGCCTACATGGTGAACTGGCAATCGAACGTATTTCCCGGGATTCTCGGACGTACCTGCGACCGGCCATGCGAACCAGCGTGTCGGCGCGGACGCGTCGAAGAAAATAACGGAGACAAACCGGAGCCGGTCGCGATCTGTCGCTTGAAGCGCGTCGCTGCCGATCTGAAGGAAGACATACGCGAACGCTTGCCAAAGCCGGCAACGCGAAAAAACGGCAAACGGATCGCCTGTATCGGCGCGGGACCTGCGTCGCTTACCGTTGCGCGCGATTTGCTGCCGCTTGGTTACGAGGTTGTGATTTATGACGGCGACGCGCGCGCAGGCGGCATGATACGCACACAAATTCCACGCTTTCGTCTGCCTGAATCGGTGATCGATGAAGAGGTTGGCTATGTATTGAATCTCGGTGCAGATTTCCGCGCGGGAACGCGCATCGATAGCATGAAAACTGTCCTCGCAGAAAAATATGACGCCGTTTTTGTTGGCACTGGCGCGCCGCGTGGCAGGGATCTGGATATTCCAGGGCGCACTGAGGCTGCTGCCAATATTCATATCGGCATCGATTGGTTGTCTTCGGTCTCGTTCGGACACATCGACAAAATCGGCAAGCGTGTGATTGTGCTTGGCGGTGGCAACACTGCCATGGATTGTTGCCGCTCGTCGCGGCGCCTGGGCGGTGACGAGGTCAAAGTTATCGTGCGTTCGGGCTTTGATGAAATGAAGGCCTCGCCGTGGGAAAAAGAAGACGCGCAACACGAAGGCATTCCCGTCATCAACTTTCATGTGCCGAAGGCGTTTACGCACGAGAACGGCAAGCTCACCGGGGTGACGTTCGAAATCGTTGAAGCGAAATATGATGCTAACGGGAAACGCTCGCTGGTCGCCTCGAACAAACCGGAGGTGCACGTGCCATGCGACGACGTACTGGTTGCCATCGGCCAGGAAAATTCCTTCCCGTGGATCGAACGCGATGCCGGAATTGATTTCGACAAATGGGGAATGCCGGTCGTCGACAAGGCTACGATGCAGGCGAGCCTGCCCAAGGTATTTTTCGGAGGCGATGCCGCGTTCGGTCCGAAAAATATTATCTGGGCGGTTGCTCATGGCCATGAAGCCGCAATTTCGATCGACAAGTTTTGCGAGGCTGAAGATGTCGCGGTTCGCCCGCCGCCGATGATGAACCTGCTGAGCCAAAAAATGGGTATTCACGAGTGGAGCTATCACAACGCGATATCCGGTGATCTGCGCTTCAAGGTTCCGTTGAAAGACGTCTCTATTGCGCTGAAAAATATCCGCGAAGAAGTGGAACTCGGATTCGATGCCAAGCTGGGTTTCAAGGAAACCCAGCGCTGCCTCAATTGCGACGTACAAACGGTGTTCAATACCGCGCAGTGTATCGAATGCGATGCCTGTGTCGACATCTGTCCAATGGATTGCATCACGTTTACCACTGACGGCGAAGAGAGTGAATTACGCGCACGGCTGACGTCACCAGCACTGAATCTGGGTCAGGATCTGTACGTTTCCAGCGCGTTGAAAACCGGTCGCATCATGGCCAAGGATGAGGACGTTTGCCTGCATTGCGGCCTCTGTGCCGAACGCTGCCCGACTGGCGCGTGGGATATGCAGAAATCGTTGATCGAGATGACACATGCCGGAAGCAACCGTCCGCGACCGCAATTTGAGAAATTGGCGGAGGCTGCGGAATGAAAAAGCTCGCCATTAAAGCGGTAAATGATTTCGTCATCAAATTTGCAAACGTCAACGGCTCCGGTTCGGCGTCTGCAAATACCCTGTTCGCGAAATCCATACTGCGCATGGGTGTGCCGGTTTCACCGCGCAATATATTTCCGTCCAATATCCAGGGCTTGCCGACGTGGTACGAAGTTCGCGTGACCGAAAGCGGTTACCTCGCGCGGCGCGGTGGTTGCGATTTCATGGTGGCGATGAATCCGCAGACTTGGGACAAGGATGTTGCCGAAATCGAACCGGGTGGATACCTGTTTTACGATTCAACGCGGCAAATGCCGCAGTCGAAATTTCGCGCTGACATCAACGTCATCGGTATTCCACTCACCGAGATTGTAAACAGCGCTTACAATGATCCGCGCCAGCGCCAGCTATTCAAAAATATTATTTACGTCGGTGCGCTATCAGCATTGCTCGATGTGGAAGTGGCAGTGATCGAACAACTCATTGCCGAGCAATATAAGGGCAAGGAAAAATTGCTGCCGCCGAATATCGCTGCTTTGCACATGGGCCGCGACTATGCGCTTACGCATCTCGACTGCAACATCGGTCTGAAAGTGAAGCGGGCGGACAAAGTCGGCGACCAGATTTTCGTTGAAGGCAATAGTGCGGCGGCATTGGGCGCGGTATATGGCGGTGCCACCGTGGCAGCATGGTATCCGATCACGCCATCGTCCTCGCTTGCCGAAGCGTTTGCCAAGCACTGCAAGAAATTCCGCACTGCCGAAGACGGCAAGGCGCGCTATGCCATCGTTCAGGCGGAAGATGAGTTGGCGTCTATCGGTATGGTGATCGGTGCCGCATGGAATGGCGCAAGGGCATTCACCGCGACTTCCGGGCCCGGCATTTCCTTGATGCAGGAGTTTTTGGGACTCGCCTATTTTGCAGAAATTCCATCGGTAATATTTGACGTTCAGCGTGCTGGTCCATCCACTGGCATGCCCACGCGCACCCAGCAATCGGATGTACTTAGCTGCGCGTACGCGTCACACGGCGATACCAAGCATGTTCTGCTTTTTCCCGAAGATCCATACGAGTGTTTCACCTTCGGCGCGGAAGCTTTTGATCTTGCCGACCGCTTGCAGACACCAATTTTTGTCATGCTTGATCTCGATATTGGCATGAACGAACGGCTATGCAAACCCTTCGAGTGGGATGACAAGCGGCAAATGGATCGCGGCAAGGTGATGACTGCCGAAGATCTTGATGCGGGCAAGGACTTCGGTCGCTATCTCGATGTGGATGGCGACGGCATCCCTTTCCGCACCTATCCCGGTACGCACCCCACCAAGGGCAGCTATTTCACCCGTGGAACCAGCCGTGATCGTTATGCGCGTTATACCGAGGAAGGCGATGCGTATGTCGATAACATGCAACGTCTTTTGCACAAATTTGAAACTGCCAAGGAAAAAGTGCCCCAGCCGATCATTCATGCGGCGGCGCACACAACGCGTTTTGGTGCGATCTATTACGGTTCCACCAGTCCGGCAATGCATGAGGCACTGGACATACTGCGCGAGACTGGCCTGCATCTGGACGCCATGCGCATACGGGCATTTCCGTTTTCTGATGATGTGCTGGAATTCATCGCAGCACACGACGATGTCTTTGTGGTTGAACAGAATCGCGATGCACAACTACGGACGCTGCTTATGACTGAGGGCGCGATCAGTCCGGCAGTGCTTACGCCGGTGCTGCACTACGATGGCACGCCGATCACCGCACGTTTCATTGCCGATGAAATTTCGCAAAAACTCAAGTTGCTGCATGTCGCGCCATTGCATTCAGTTTCAGCGAAACGTGTCGGCGGGGAAAACAAATGACCTATCTTGCCAAACCAAAACTGCATCACCCCAACCTGCCGCGCAACAAGCTCGGCTACACAAGGCGAGACTACGAAGGCGCGATCTCGACCCTGTGCGCTGGTTGCGGACACGATTCAATCAGTGCAGCCATCATTCAAGCCTGCTTCGCGCTCGACTTGCCGCCGCATCGCATCGCCAAGCTTTCGGGTATTGGTTGCTCGTCGAAAACGCCGACCTACTTCCTGGGCAATTCGCACGGCTTCAATACCGTGCATGGCCGCATGCCATCGGTGTTGACGGGTGCGAATCTGGCCAACCGGGATCTCATTTATCTCGGTGTATCCGGTGACGGCGATTCGGCCTCCATTGGTCTGGGCCAGTTTGCGCACGTCATGAGACGCGGCGTGAACATGACCTACATCGTTGAGAACAACGGTGTTTATGGGCTGACCAAGGGGCAATTCTCCGCGACGTCGGACAAAGGCTCAAAAAGCAAACGCGGTGCCGTCAACGCAGATGAAGCGATCGATATGGTTGGGCTGGCGATGCAGCTAGGTGCCACTTATATCGCCCGCAGTTTTTCCGGCGATAAAGAACAACTAGTGCCACTGATTGAAGGCGCCATCCTTCATCAGGGCGCGGCCTTTATCGATGTGATTTCGCCATGTGTCGCGTTTAACAACCACGACGGCTCCACCAAGAGCTACGACTATGTTCGCGAGCACAACGAGGCGGTAAACTTCCTCGATGTGATCAAATTCCGCGATGAAATCACCACGCAATATGCGCCTGGAACGCTGCAGGAAGTGGTGCAGCACGACGGTTCGATACTGCGGCTTCGCAAGCTACACGAAAACTACGATCCGACCGATCATATTGCCGCGATGAATCATCTGGCGGAAAGCCGCGCCAGGCATGAAATTGCGACCGGGCTATTATTCGTCAATGGTGAGCCCGCCGACCTGCATGCAGCGGCAAATACGGTAAGCATTCCGCTCAATATGCTCGATGACAAGGCCTTGAATCCAGGGTCGGCAGCGCTCGCGAAATTAAACGCGGCTTTGCGGTAACAAATCCGCTACTTGGTCGTCCAAGCGTCGAAATCGAGTTTGTCTGCGTCGAACTTGGTGTGCTTGGGCGCGGCACTGGCCTTCATTTCCGCTTCGGCCTTGTGGAACGCTTCTGCGAGCTTGAAGCTGATCTTGGCGAGGCTATCAGGACTGGCATTGATCTTGGCGACAGCGTCGGTGACGACAATCGCGTCACTCGCCAGATTCACATAAATCTGCACCGCCATTTCCCGCACTGGATCGTGTTCTCCGGCATTCTTGTTGCCGGAACTATTGCTGCCGCTATTACTACTGCTACCGCCGCTGTGACCGGACATATGCGCTTCCATCAATCAAAAAAAGGGTTTATCAATCCTACGCCGAATGCAAGGCGACGAGTGGACTATATGCGTACCAAAGGCTGCAGTCTATGGCGTGATAACGATTTTACCAATCACCTTGCGCGCCGCCATGTCCATCAGGGCCTGCGGCGCATCGGCCAGCACATAAGACTTCGATATCAGCGGTTTAATTTTTCCTTCGCGCATCCAGGTCATCATCTCGGCCAAGCCTTTCATGTTCAGCTGCGGCTCGCGTTTGGCAAATTCGCCCCAGAAAATGCCCACAATCGAGGCGCCCTTCAGTAAAGGCAGGTTCAACGGCAGCGCAGGGATTTCACCATCCGCGAATCCAATCACCAGATAGCGACCGCGCCAGCCGATAGATCGAAACGCGGGCTCTGCAAACTTGCCGCCGACCGGATCGAAAATGACGTCCGGGCCTTTGCCGCCGCTTTCACGCTTGATGGCTTCGCGCAAATCTTCACGCGAATAGTTGATCAACGCGTCCGCGCCATGCTGCTTGCAAATAGCAAGTTTTTCGTCCGTTGAGGCGGCAGCGATAACACGCGCGCCAATCGCCCTGCCGATCTCGACTGCCGCGAGCCCCACGCCGCCAGAGGCGCCCAGCACCAGCATAGTCTCACCGGCCTGCAACGCGGCACGGTCTCGTACCGCGTGCCAGGACGTGCCGTAGGCGAGTGAAAATATGGCGGCAAGCGGATAGGGAACACCGGGCGGCATCGGCATAGTCACGTTTGCCGGCGCGATAACTTCTTCGGCAAATCCACCCACGCCACAAAAACTCACGACCTTGTCGCCCGGCTTAACGTGCATGACGCCTGTGCCAACGCTCAGAACATCGCCGGCTATTTCTGCGCCAGGCGAAAACGGCAGGGCCGGTTGGATTTGATATTTTTTCTGGATGATAAGCACGTCGGGGAAATTCACGCCCGCAGCACGCACCCGGATTTTGACTTCGCCTGCATCCGGCTCGCGCGAAGCGACCTCTTCGAGAACGAGTGTTTCCGGACCACCCCAAGCTTTACAGAGTATTGCTTTCATGCTGAGACTCGCTTATTTGACAAGCGAAACCTTAGCACAGTCTCCAGCAGCGGTTACTACTGCACGCCCTCATCGAGAAAAATACCGTGCGGCAGCGAGACCGTGTCGATACCTTCTTCACTCAGTGCAACGGCCTCATCCGGCGAAACGCGCCCGCGAATGTTGCGGTGGGATTCTTCACCGTAATGCATGCGTCGTGCGGTCTCGGCAAATTGCTTGCCCACGTTTTCGGTATTGGCGCGAACGAATGCCTTGAACTGCTGCAACATATGCTCTTGCAGGCCGGGCATCAAGGCGGCGGGCATGACTTCCTGCGGGCCGGTCACCTGCGGCGGCGTGGGTGCCAAATTGCTTGCACCCATGTTTAGGCGCGGCGCAGAAAGCTGTTTGGTGATGCGCGTGTCGCCACAGTGAGGGCATTCCACCAACACGCTTTGCGACTGGCGTTCAAAGTCCTCCGCAGAGCGGAACCAGCCGTCAAATTGGTGGCCGTGGGTACAGGAAAGATTAAATACGATCATCGACTTCTTAATATCCGGTTATCAATCTGACAGCTAAACGTTGGGGCTGCCGCGTCATTTTCAAGCTGTCGGCACCTGCATCAACTCATTAACGGACAAATCGCCAGAAAGATTACTTGAAAGTGTCGGCGTAGCGCTTGCGCAACTCATTTTTTTGCACTTTCCCCATGGCATTGCGAGGTAGATCCTCAACAAGAAAAACGCGTTTCGGCAACTTGAAGGCGGCAAGTTTACCTTTGATCGCGGTCATCACATCAGAATCAACGAGTATTGCAGAAGGCTTTTTCACAATCACCGCCGCTACCGCCTCGCCAAAATCCGGGTGTGGTAAACCGATGACCGCACTTTCCGCAACACCGGGAATTTCATCAAGCAGCAATTCAATTTCTTTCGGATAGACGTTGTAGCCACCGGAGATCACCAAATCCTTGGAGCGCCCGACGATGGTGACATAATCATCGGCATCGATCTTGCCCACATCACCGGTTTTAAAATAACCATCAGCAGTAAATTCTTCCTTGTTTTTTTCCGGCATCTGCCAATATCCGGGCAACACGTTATCGCCTTTCACCTGCAGACCGCCAATTTCGCCTGGCGCACAGTTTTTTCCAGCATCATCAAGAACGCGCACTGCGATTCCAGGTAAGGCCAGACCGACAGTTCCACCGCGACGCTCGCCGTCGAGCGGATTGGAGGTAATCATTCCAGTTTCGGTCATGCCGTAACGCTCCAGAATCCGGTGGCCGGTGCACGCAAGAAACGCGTGGAACGTCTCGGCAAGCAAAGGGGCCGAGCCGGAAACGAACAGGCGAATGTTTGCGCAGGTTTGTGTCGAGAAGGCCGGTTCAGCGAGCAATCGCACATACATCGTCGGCACACCCATGAACACAGTCGCGCGCGGTAGTGCAGCGATCGCGGCCTTTGCATCGAACTTTGAATGAAAAATCATTTTGCTACCGTTGAGCAGCGCGGTATGGCATGCAACAAAAAGCCCATGCACATGAAAAATCGGCAGCGCGTGCAACAGCACATCGCCGGGCTTGAAGCCCCAGTAGCTATGCAAGGTAAGTGCGTTGGAAGAGAGATTGCGGTGGGTAATCATCGCGCCCTTGCTACGGCCGGTAGTCCCGGATGTATAGAGAATCGACGCAAGATCATCCGGCCCACGACGAACAATCTCCAGCATTGGCGGGTGTTTCATGGCATTTTCGTGCCAGGAGCTGCGTCCTGCCTCATTTTCCGTCTCATTGTCCTCAGCAAGTGTAAATCGATGCTTGATTCCATGCTTGTCGCACAGTGTGCCCATCCACATCTCATTTTTCGGCTGATATATCACCACTTTCGGCGTTGCGTCACCAAGAAAATAATCAATTTCTCCCTCCTGATACGCGCTGTTGAGGGGCAGATAGACGGCACCTGATTGCAGGCACGCAAGGTAAAGGAACAATGCTTCCGGTGATTTCTCCACCTGCACCGCGATACGGTCCCCCGCGACCACGCCAAGCGTACGAATGAAGCCTGTATATCGCGCCGTCGACTCTTCAAGCGTCGCGTAAGAGTAGGTCTTGCCTGAAGCCTTCTCCAACGCTGCAAGAGAGCGATCTCCCGGGAAGCGCGATTGAAGTAGCGCGTAAAGATTTGCGTTCATCTTTTTATACGAGTCCATGGGATCCTCTGATTAAGTCGCTTTCGACAGGATTGTGTTGAGATTGGGGCATATGCAAGACGTGCGACGAAGGTGCGTTGCTTAAGCTACCGCACGAGGAGCGCAACGAAGCAGATGCCCCAATATCGACGCAAGCATATCGGAATGGACTTGATCAGAGGATCCCTAACTTTAATTCCTGATCCGCCACACGCGCCAACCTGTACTCATCGAATTCATGTTTCTGCAATGCCACATCGCCCAAAATACTCGCAATTGCCCGGCCTGGCAAAAGTTGTATCTCAGTACCGTATAACATATTCACCTTTGCCACCGGCGCGCACAATGCCACGTAGACGCCGCCGCCCACCTTGCCGAGCACAGTGGTCTCGATGTGCATGCCGGCCTCTATAAGCGCGTTGAGCGCGCAGGCGAGATCAGCGAGATACGCCGATAGCATGATGCGCTCGTCATCGAGTGAGGTCGAATGGGATTCGCAATCAACCAGCATGTGAAGCCTTTGCGGCGACCCCGTCGCGCCGCCCGGCGACAACATTTTCCACAGCGCGCCCGCCTGCCTCCACGCGCGCTCGGCACTGAGCGCTTTCCCTCCGACGAAACCTGCCAGCATCACCGCTTTGCCCTCAAACATAGCCTCGCCCGACAACACGCCGTTTTTTTCTTCGAGCCGATAGCCTTCCGGATAAAGCTTTACCAGGTCTTTGCGTTCCAATTTCCCATCGGTATTCGAGCTGGCGGTCGACTTCAATTGTGTCAGCCTCTCGCCGAGCAAAACGTGCCGTTCAACCAGCGCATTCACAACTGGGGGCACCAAGTCCATCGATGCTAAGTTCATGGTCAGTGATTCGGCGACGCCAAGTTTGGCTCTCGACTCAGCGTTTATCGTAGCCATCGACATCGCCATGAAAATATCATCAAGTGCCGAAATACCGGCAGCTTGCGCAAGTATCGAGGGGCCCGACATTGCAAACCGTGTATTTGACGAATACACGCGCTTGCCTGCCAGCGCCGCCAGCATCGATGCACCACCAAAACAGTTAGCGCCGCAAACTGCTGTGATAGGTGCGCCACGCGCTGCCGCGCCAAGTGCCGCGCGATACATTTGCCTGAAAGCACCCAGCGCCGGCAGACCTTCAGAAATGCGTGCCCCCGCCGAATCGAGATAGAGAATCAAGCCAATCTTTTGTGCGGCGACAACCTTGAACAGGCTCGCCAATTTGTCGCATTCCTTGACGCCCAGAGAACCGCTGGCAATCTTGTTTTCGATGATGGCGATGAACACCGGGACATGTGCCCTGCCCGTTCCCGCCAATGCGCGTCCGCGACCGATGGTGAGATTGCCCGTAGCTTCGCCGACGGGTACAAACGCAAAATGGGACTTGACACCCGCGAGGCAATCGTTGGCAAGCAAAGTGGCGCTCAACGCAATTGTGCCCGCTGCAGGGTCGAATATCGTGTCATGCCGCAATTCTAACGCGTCGCCGTTTGCGACAACTTTCAAGCAAACTTGAAATGACTACTCCCGATGCCTTCCCCGGCAATGAGGAAGGCATCGGTCGTCGTCGTTAGCAGACTGCGTTCAGCAAGCCTTACACCGCCCGTTGCAACGGCGCCTTCAGCGCCTCATTTAGAGCGTCCAGACTCTCGGCTAAATGCGCCTTTGTTTCTTTGTTGCCTGCACCACCCATCGCCGCACGAATCTTTTGCTGAAGCTGCTGCGCATTGGCGCGCTGCAAACTACGCGCATCTGCAGGCGTCGTGGCTGCGGGTTTGATGAGCGCGTTGACCACGCGACGCAGATGCTCACGCTGCAGATTGCGCCGCATTGGATTGATGTCACCGCCACCCTTCAATTCGCTCCAGATAGCGCCTTGCAGCGTTTCGTAGAGTTCGGAGAGTGCAAATGCTTGCCTGGCATCACTCATCTTGCTTGGCGCATCGAGAATTCGTGCTGCCACAGCATCATTCATCAACTGGTCAAGTGCGGTGCGCTGCAAGGCCAGCACCGCGCCGCTGATGCTTGCATCCGGATTGACGATGGCGGCCAGACTGGGACCTCTCGCGCCACCAAACCAGCGGTCAAATTCATCGGGCACCAGACGCGCAACGAATTCCGGCTTGAATTTGAAACTATCGGTTCGGAACAGGCCGTCGGCGATGAGC
>JANYFH010000291.1 GCA_025362705.1 Betaproteobacteria bacterium | reverse complement strand
GCGAACTGTGGCGACTTATGATGCAAAAGATTGTGCGCGTGCATTGCGTGTGTGCGCGGATATTTACAAATCCCTTAGAAGCGCCAGTCCGCCGATTAATTTGAATCAGCCAGCCGAAGCGGCGGCAATGCAATATTTGTCCGAGATCGAACGTGGACTTGGCGATGCATCGATTTCCTGATTCTGCAATTGAAGGTGGACAGGTTGGAATACTGGCAACATGTTGAATTGCCGCAACGATAGGATAAAATTCTCCGATGAATCCACAAGATGCCAAACAATTACTCGCTGATTCCGAAGTTCTCTTCACCGTTGAGGAGGTTAACGCAGCGACTTCGCGCGTTGCCAAGGAGATGAATCGCGATTATGCACTTCAAAACCCGCTGATTCTTTCCGTCATGGGCGGCGCGGTTGTATTCACCGGACAGTTGTTGCCGCAGCTCGATTTTCCGCTCGACTTCGATATCGTTCAGGTTTCACGCTATGGCGATAAGACGGTCGGCACGCAATTGCATTGGCGCGTAGCACCGCGTGACAACATCGTTGGCCGCAACGTGATTATCCTCGACGATATTCTCGACGAAGGCATTACGCTGGCAGCAATCGTGGATCTGGTCAAGCGCAATGGCGCGAAGACAGTGGCGTGCGCAGTGTTTTGTGTCAAAGATTACGGCGAAGAAATCAATAATAAAAAGCCGCTGAAAGCCGAGTACGTCGGCATCAGTGTGCCGAACCGTTTCGTTTTCGGCTACGGCATGGATGTGTCGGGCGCGTGGCGTAATCTTCCGGCCATTTACGCGGTCAAGGGAAAGTAACACGATGCTGGCGATCATCGGTGGCACCGGCCTCACCAATCTGGCGAATCTCGAAATCACGCGGCGCGAAGTGGTGCGCACGCCTTACGGCGAGCCATCCGGCCATCTCACATTCGGAAAAATCGGCAGGGCGGAAGTCATTTTTCTGGCACGGCACGGCTATGGCCACACCATCGCGCCGCACGAAGTCAATTACCGCGCCAATATATGGGCGCTACAGTCGGTTGGCGTGACGCGTGTGCTGGCGGTGAATTCAGTTGGCGGCATCGCGCCTGATATGGGGCCAGGCGTAATCGGCGTGCCGGATCAGGTGATCGATTACACGCACGGGCGCAAGCACACTTTTTTTGACGGCGATGCAGAAGTCACGCACGTCGACTTCACGTTTCCGTATTGCACGCTTGCGCGGCTGTTGTATCTTGCGGCAGCCAAAGCGGTGGCGATCAACGTGCTGGAGTCAGGCGTAATCGGCGTGATGCAAGGGCCGCGTCTGGAAACGGTTGCCGAGATCAACCGCCTGGAGCGCGATGGCTGCGCCATGGTCGGCATGACGTCGATGCCCGAGGCGAGCCTCGCGCGCGAGAAAAATTTGTCGTACGCGACGCTGGCGCTTTCGATGAACCACGCGGCCGGGCGCGGTTCATCATCGGCTGGCATCAAGCTCAAAGACGCCGACGCGGTTCTTGAAGAAGGCATGAAAAAAGTACGGGCGATATTGTCAAAGGCCGTTGAGTTGCACGACGCCATGCCGTCCGAAAAACGGGGCTACAGCTAAGAGCTTGTCCGTAGATAAAACACGATGCCTGACTTGCCCTTTTTGTTCCACTCTGCGTTGCGTTTCCTTGCAATGGCTTGCCATTGCTGCGAAAAGCGCGCCTTGATTGAAACAAAAATTGCCGCGTCATGCATTCGCGTCTTATCTACGGACAAGCTCTAAGTGGCTATTCGACCGATTCTGAAAATGGGCACGCCGAGCCTATTTGAAAAATCGGTGCCGTGGCCCGCAAACAAATTTGATTCGCCCGAGTTGCATGCGCTGCTTGCCGATATGAAGGACAGCATGAAGGCGGCGACCGGTGCCGGCCTTGCCGCGCCGCAAATTGGTGAGAACGTTCGCGTGGTGATTTTTGAGGTCATCAACAATGCGCGCTATCCGAATCGCGAACCGATTCCGTACACCGTACTGATCAATCCACAGCTTGCGCCGACGTCTAAAGAGACGGATCTCGACTGGGAAGGTTGCCTGTCGGTGCCGGGAATGCGCGGCCAGGTGGCACGTTACACAACGCTGCGCTACACCGGCTTTGACCAGTTCGGCAAACCGATTAACCGTACCGTCAGCGGCTTTCACGCCAGAGTCGTGCAGCACGAAGTCGATCATCTCGATGGCGTGCTGTATCCAATGCGTATGACCGACATGACAAAGTTTGGTTACACTGAGGTGTTGTTTCCCGAGCTGGTTGGTGTTGAGGAAGACTAGGAACCTGTCTGCAAATAAGATGCGATGCCTAACTTGCCCTTTTCGCCTCACTCTGCGCTGCGTTTCCTTGCAATGGCTCGCCATTGCCGCGAAAAGCGCGCCTTGATTGAGACTAAAATTGCTGCGTTATGCATTCGCACTTATTTACGGACAAGTTCCAAGGAGAATTAAATCATGGCCGAAACAATTGACGTGACGCCCAGTGGCGAGAAGGATCTCAAAAGCGCAGTGACCGTCACGCATATTCTTTACGCCTTGCACGCCCTTGCGCCGTTCACGATGTTGCTGCTCGCTGCAGTCGCGATGATCGTCGGCTTGGTCAAGCGCGACGAGGTTCGCGGCACGTGGCTGGAGACACATTTCTCATGGCTCTCGCGCACGTTCTGGTGGGGCCTGCTGTGGTGGATCATCGCGTGGATATTGTTCTTTGTACTCACCGCCATCACGCTGGGCTTCGGCTTGCTCTTCACGTGGATTTTTCCGGTGAGCGTATTCGTCTGGTATCTCTATCGCGTCATTGTCGGCTGGTTGAAGCTTGGGGATTTGAAGCCGATTAGCTGAGATTCTTTACGCTGCCGCTTGGCGCATTCAAGCGTAGATCAAGCATTGGTGCGGTTTTCAGGAAGAAAATGGCTGTGAATCCTCGCCAGTGCTTGTGTTTCATGTTTGTGTTAACTGCGTAGTTCCGCAATCAGCGCCGCCTGAAATTCTGCAGCGAACGTGGCGTCACCCAATTTCCTGTTCGCGACGATAAACACGTCTTCCGCGCGTTGCCCGAGCGTGGTGATGCGCGCATCTTGCAGATTGACGTCGAAGGCCAGAAACACCCGCGCCATTGACGACAGCAATCC
>JANYFH010000223.1 GCA_025362705.1 Betaproteobacteria bacterium | reverse complement strand
ACCGGTATCGAAGTCCATATCTTCGAGCATGTTCACCATGTCTTCGGTGCAGATGTTACCGGTCGCGCCGGGCGCGAACGGGCAACCACCCAGGCCTGCGAGCGAGCCGTCGTAATGCGTGATGCCCGCCCTGATCCCCGCAACCACGTTGGCCAGGCCCATGCCGCGGGTGTTGTGAAAATGCAGGGTTAGCTCAAGCTGTGGAAATTGTTTAACTGCCGCTGCCGAAAGGCGTTCGACCTGTGCGGGATTGGCCATGCCGGTGGTATCGGCCAGGCTCACGCCATCAAAACCAAGATCGGCAAAGCGTGTTGCGAACGCGAGTACCCGCGCTTCCGGTACATGACCTTCAAACGGACATCCGAATGAAGTCGAGAGTGAGCCGTTGATACGAATACCAGCGTCTTTGGCCATTTTCACCATGATCGCAAAATCGGCGAACGATTCATCGCAGGTGCGGTTTACGTTTGCGCGGTTGTGCGTTTCTGACACCGACACGACGACGTTGATTTCATCGATCCTGCCTTGCGATTTGTGCGTTGCAATAGCACGCTCCATACCTTTGAGATTTGGCACCAGCACGCTGTAGGTAACGTCGGCCACACGTTTGATGTTGGCCAGCACTTCCACAGCATCTGCCATATTCGGCACCAGCTTCGGATGCACGAACGAAGTCGTTTCTATTTTGGCAATGCCGGTGTCCGAGAGCGCGTCGATGAGCGCAATTTTGGTTTCGGTCGAGATGATGTTTTTCTCGATCTGGAAGCCATCGCGCACGGCAACGTCGTTAATAAAGATGCGTTGTTTCACTAGATTATCCCCCGCCGGCGCAAATCAATTTGCGTATCCGCGTCAACACCAATCCCGCTCAACACCTCGGCCGTATGCTCACCCAATTTCGGCCCAATCCATTTCGTGCCGCCCGGCGTCTCGGACAACTTTGGCACGATACCCGGTAGCCAGACTTCTTTATTATCGCCGAGTTCGTGTTTTTCAATCATGCTGCGCGCCTGATACTGCATGTCGACCACGATGTCAGCGATCGAATAGATACGTCCCGAGGGTACATCGGCTTTGTCCAGAATCTGCAACACCTGCGTCAATGTGTTGGCACCGGTCCACACGCTTATGGCGGCATCGAGTTCATCGGTACGCCTAGTACGTCCGGCGTTATCGGCAAGGCTCGCATCATTGGCCAAATCGGCACGACCGATAGCCAGCATCATGCGTTTGAAAATCGAATCGCCGTTTGCGCCGATCACGACGTATTGGCCGTCGCCACATTTGTAGGTGTTGGACGGGACAATGCCTGGTAGCGCAGCACCGGTGCGCTCGCGTACGAAGCCGGTCATGCCGAATTCCGGCAACATCGATTCCATCATTGAAAACACCGCTTCGTATAAAGCCACATCGACCACCTGGCCTTTGCCGGTTTTGTGACGGTGATGCAACGCCATCAGCGCACCCATTGCGCCGTACATGGCGGCGAGCGAATCGCCAATCGAGATACCGACGCGCACCGGCGCGCGATCCGGGTAGCCGGTGAGATAACGCATACCGCCCATCGATTCGCCAATCGCACCGAAGCCAACGCGATCCTTGTACGGCCCGGTCTGGCCATAGCCAGACAACCGTACCATAATAAGTTTGGGATTGTCGACCGCCAGCGTATCAAAACCGAGATTCCATTTTTCAAGCGTGCCAGGACGAAAATTTTCGACGATGATGTCGGCCTTGACCGCCAGTTTGCGAACAATTCCCTGGCCTTCTTTTTCGCGCAAGTTCACTGTCACCGATTTTTTGTTGCGCGCCTGCGCATACCACCAGAGACTTGTGCCCTCGTGTAGCTTGCGCCACTTGCGCAAGGGGTCGCCGTCAATGGGCGTTTCAATCTTGATGACTTCGGCACCAAATTCGGCGAGCAGCCGACCGCAGAATGGCCCCGCGATCAGCGTGCCCATTTCCAAAACCCTCAATCCTTCCAGCGGCATGGACTTCATGGTGTTCCCCGAACGACAATG
>JANYFH010000206.1 GCA_025362705.1 Betaproteobacteria bacterium | reverse complement strand
GATGAAGGATGGATCGGATGCGGTTTCGGATTGGCCTTTGCTCAATGCATTGCTGAACACGGCAGGTGGAGCGACTTGGGTGTCGCTGCATCACGGCGGTGGCGTGGGGATGGGGTTTTCGCAGCATGCGGGCGTGGTGATTGTTTGTGATGGGACCGATGCGGCGGCGAAGCGGATTGAGCGGGTGCTTTGGAATGATCCGGGAACGGGGGTGATGCGGCATGCGGATGCAGGGTATGAGATTGCGAGGGAGTGTGCGGCTGAGTTGGGGCTAAATTTGCCGACACTATCGGCAAAATAAGCAATCGGTATGTCTACAAGCACATACAGGAATCAACTCATAGACATAGTTGACAGTGCCGTCTCGAATGCATCGTCATTTGTGGCATCGCACAAGCTGCGACCAAGTAACGATGCCGATGTGGCTATGGTTTGTCTTTATTTGACGATTATTGAAAACGCCAAGGCCTGCGTTGTTTTGGCGAAACAGGGTTGCGACTTTTCAATGCCTCCTATTGCTAGAGCAGCGTTCGAAGCCTTTGTCGATGTTATGCAGCTAGACAAGGATCCGGGCAACGTAGTCGCTCTTGAAGTCAAACGCAATCAGCAAAAAAAGAGCGCGATGAAGGCCGCATTGAAGCTTCATAAGGGTCGAGCGGGGCCGACAGGAGAGAAGCTATTTCATTCGGCAATAGAAGAGGCGAACAATTTTTTGAATTCGCTACCGCCGGGAAGGCGCAGGCTTGAGGAAAGAAGTGAATTGATTCGCAAAGCCGATGCTACAGGCGCACTAGATATGCTCTATGTTGAACTGTGTGACTGGTCTCACAACAACTCAAATGTTCTTCGCAAAAGACATTTGATGGAGACGGAGAGCGGAGATCGCTTTATTTTCTTTCGACCGCTTGAAATCACTTTCTTAGAAAGCATTTCTGGAGCACTGATTATCTTCCTGTTCGCTGGCATTGCCCCTTTGCTTCGCATAGGCGGTTGTACCCTCGATGAGCGGACTCTTGTTTCGTCCGGCATTGAGAAATGTTGGGTAGAGTTAAATCGGCTTCTCACGATCAATAAGTAGAGCCCAAGCAAATACAGCGTAGTGTCGGAAGATGCCGTCTGCATCCTTTTTTGTGCGATACCGGGGGTTGCCCGGCGGCAACTTACTTTCTTTGCTTCGCCAAAGAAAGTAAGCAAAGAAAGGCGACCCCAGGTTCGCCGCCCTTCGGGTTCCCTGCGTTACTCGAAACGACAGGCCGCTGCGGAACTCGGGCTCGTGGATGTGCTGCGCAGAAGGTCGTGTGCAGTGCTCGCCCTCAAACAGTCCTCGCGGACTACTCCTGTTGTTTCTGCGTTACTCGGCGACTCTCATCGGGACCCGTTCGTTACGGCTTCTAAACTGACTTTAAAGCACTTGGATTCCCGCCTTCGCGGGAATGTCGGCATTTATTTTGTGGCCACCGCACCGCGACAAAGGGTCCCCATGAGAGTCGCTGAGCAACGGAGTGAGCGAAGGGGATGTCGGCGAGGACTGTCTGAGGGCGAGCACCTACAAAAACAATTGCGCCAGCCTATCCACGAGCCCGAGTTCCGCAGCCGCCTTCGCTCGCGAGTAGCGCAGGGAACCCGAAGGGCGGCGAACCTGGGGTCGCCTTCTTTTGCTTACTTTTCTTGGCGAAGCAAGAAAAGTGAGTAGCTGCCGGGCTACCCCCGGCATCGCTCGCGAGCAGGAGACGCTAACAGCCCTTCGCAAAAATCCAAAAAAGTTCGTTTCGCCAGAATCACCACCAGCCATAGCATAATCGTGAAGACCACGCTTTGAACAAAGCAGCTTCCCAGCACATAACCGCGTAGATCGCCATTTGACCGGCTTCTCAGAACGAAAATGCCTGAAACACCGCACCAATATTAGACTTTAGACAATTCAATCACCCGCACAATGCCTCTGCCGAAATCCCTCGAAGCCTGGCTCGAATACATCTCCCACCAGCACTCTGCCGAAATTGTCATGGGCCTCGACCGCGTGCGTGCTGTCTGGGAAAAGATGGGCAAGCCACAGGCGCCGATCAACATCACCGTCGGCGGCACCAATGGGAAAGGGTCAACCTGCGCGATGCTGGAATCGATACTCAGCATCGCGGGATACAAGACGGGATTTTATTCTTCACCACATCTGGTACATTTCAACGAGCGCGTACGACTCGACACAAAGTCCGCGAGCGACGCCGATTTCGTTGCCGTTTTTGAAACTGTCGAGTTGGCACGGCAGTCATGTACGCCAGATATTCCACTCACTTATTTTGAGTACGTGACACTCGCCGCGCTATCGATGTTTGCGCGCGCGAATCTGGATGTCGCGATTCTTGAAGTCGGTATGGGTGGCAGGTTGGATGCCGTCAATATTGTCGATGCCGATGCCAGTGTCGTGGTGAGCATCGACCTGGATCATCAATCTTATCTGGGCGACACGATCGAGAAAATCGGTATGGAGAAGTCGCATATTTTTCGCGCTGGGCAACCGGCGATTTTTGCCGACGTGAATCCACCTGCATCGTTGCAGGCGCACGCCGCGCAAATCGGTGCTGATCTGCGCTTGTTGAATCGCGATTTTCGCTTTTCGAAAATGGACGGGCAATGGCAATTTTTCGGCCGCGATACGGCGCGGCATTCATTGCCGTTTCCGGCTTTGCGCGGTGGCTATCAATTGAAAAATGCATCGGCTGCGCTGGCTGTACTGGAAGGGTTGCACGACAAACTCCCGGTTTCACAGGGGCACATCAAGCGCGGGCTGCTTGAAGTCGAATGGCCGGGCCGCATGCAGGTGTTGCCGGGACGACCGACTGTGGTGCTCGATGTCGCACACAATCCGCATGCGGCACGCGCGCTCGAAGATGCGCTCGGCACCATGGGTTTTTATGAAAATACGATTGCGGTGTTTGGCATGCTCAAAGACAAGGACATCGATCAGGTGATCGACACCATCAAGGGCCGCATCGATTTCTGGTGTGTCGCAGGGCTTGAGACTTCGGCTGGTGCGCGCGGCGCGACGTCGGCGTTGCTTGCGCAAAAACTTTTGGCGCATGGTATTAAAGGCAGGTTTTCACAGCATGTAAACATCGTTGGCGCATTTGCCGCCGCACGGGCCAAGGCCACGCAGAATGATAGAATTTTGGTGTTCGGATCGTTCTACACCGTGGCGGATGTGCTTGGCGCCATCAATTCGAACTAGGGAACCTCAATCGTTTGTTCACACTACGGCAATCACATGGCAGCTACAAAATCCCCTGAACTGAGCGCGACCGAAATTGAGTTGAAGCGTCGCGGGCGCCGCCGCCTTATCGGCGCTGCTACGATTGGATTATTGGGTATTGTTTTTCTGCCGATGATTTTCGACGGCGAGCCGAAATCGAATCGCGGTGACCCAAATTTGAAGTCGCAGCAGATTTCTGTGCAGATTCCTGCCAAAGAAGGCCAGCCAGCTTTGCCTGCGCCTACGGCTGTCGCCCCGGTAGCGGTGCCTCAAGTCGCTGCTGAAATTGCCAAAAATGTTCCAGCGGAAGTTGCCAAGCCCGCAACGGAGACGATCAAGCCCGTTTCACCACCCGAGTCCCCGCCCGTTGCAGTGGAAAAACCGAAAGTAGTCGCGAAGTCGCCTCCCGCAACCGTCGAGAAAAAAGGCTTTGCAGTGCAACTGGGCGCATTTGGCGATGCCGACAAAGCCAAGCTGGCAGTCGCAACAATGAAGAGCGCGAAGTTGCCGGTGTACACCGAGTCCGTCGCGGCCAGCAAGGGAACGGTGACCCGCGTGCGTGTGGGGCCATTCCCAACGCGCGAGAAAGCGGATTCCGCGCTCGCACAAATCAAGCTTGCAGGCAGTGACGGCAAGATTGTCCCGTTGCAGTAGCGGCAACGCATGAACGAACTCGATTACGCCATCATCTTTGTGGCGCTGGTGTCGGTCGCGATTGGCGCATGGCGAGGCGCGATTCGCGAAATCATCAATATCACGAGCTGGGTGGTGGCTTTCATTCTCGCGCATGCGTTCAGTGCTGACCTGGCGCCGTATTTTGCCGACTGGATTGCGGAACCGGTTTACCGCATGGTGCTTGCATGGGTCGCCATCTTTGTGGCGGTTTTGATCTTTGCATCGCTATTGGCGAGTCTGCTTTCGGAACTCGTGCGAAAATTGGGTTTGAGCGGCCTGGATCGGGTGTTGGGGGCGGTAATCGGATTTTTTCGCGGCGTATTGGTGATAGTCGTGTTGGCGTTGGCGGCGGGTATGACAAAGTTCCCGCAATCTGCTCTCTGGAAAAACGCCACGCTGACGCCACCTATTGAAGTGGCGGCGCTGTATGCGCGGGCGCTGCTGCCGCAAAGTCTGGCGTCAAGGATTCTGTATCGCGTGCCGCCAAATGCAAAGACTTGAAGTGTCGCAATAGCGGCAAAAAGATTGAATCGATAGAGGGTTTCACATGTGCGGCATCGTTGGGATCGTTTCAAAAAGTCCGGTGAATCAGTTGTTGTACGACGGGCTGACGGTATTGCAGCACCGCGGGCAGGATGCAGCGGGTATCGTCACGGCCGATGGACGCACATTCCACATGCACAAGGACAAGGGCCTGGTACGTGACGTTTTCCGCACCCGCGATATGCGCGGCCTCACGGGCAACATGGGTATCGCACATTGCCGCTATCCCACCGCCGGCTCAGCCGCAAGCGCCGCAGAGTCACAGCCGTTCTATGTGAATTCGCCATTTGGCATCGTACTGGGGCACAACGGCAATCTGGTCAATACTGCAGAGCTACAGCGAGAGCTGTTTCAGGACGATCTGCGACACGTAAATACCAATTCCGATTCGGAAGTGTTACTCAATGTACTCGCCCACGAACTGACGCAGTCGGCGCGCGGCCAGCGCCTCGATCCGGACGCTATATTTACGGCGGTCGCAGGCGTGCATCGTCGTGCGCGCGGTGCGTACGCCATTGTCGCGATGATCGCCGGTTATGGCTTGCTCGCGTTTCGCGACCCGCACGGTATTCGCCCGCTGATTATCGGCAAGCATGAGAGCGGGGAAGATGGTGGCGGTGTCGAGTTCATGGTCGCTTCTGAAAGTGTGGCGCTCGATACCTTGAATTTTGAAATCATGCGCGATGTTGCGCCGGGTGAGGCGATTCTGATCGACACATCAGGCAATTTTTTCAGCCGGCAGTGTGCCGAGAACCCCACCCTGAATCCGTGCATTTTCGAATACGTCTATCTGGCGCGTCCCGACTCGGTAATCGATGGTATTTCCGTCTACGAAACGCGCGCATTGATGGGGCGCTCGCTTGCGGAAAAAATCAAGCGCGAACATCCGGACATCGAAATCGATGTGGTCATTCCGATTCCGGATACCAGCCGTCCTTCGGCGGTGGAGGTTGCGCAGGTATTGGGTGTGAAATATCGCGAAGGCTTTATCAAAAATCGCTATATCGGTCGCACCTTCATCATGCCGGGACAGGAAGAGCGCAAAAAATCGGTGCGGCAAAAACTCAATGCCATGGCCATCGAATTCAAGGGCAAGAATGTATTGCTGGTCGATGATTCGATCGTACGCGGGACGACGTCCAAAGAAATTGTACAAATGGCGCGCGACTGTGGCGCGAACAAGGTTTACTTCGCGTCCGCTGCGCCGCCAGTGCGATTTCCGAATGTGTACGGCATCGATATGCCATCGCGCTCGGAATTGATCGCAGCCAATCGCGATGCCGGTCAAATTGCCGAAGCAATAGGCGCTGACGCCGTGTTTTATCAGGATCTGTCGGATTTGATTGCCGATGTGCGCGCCTGCAATCCGCACATCACGCGCTTTGACGCTTCCTGTTTTGATGGCGACTATGTCACCGGTGGCGTCTCGGCTGAATACCTCGCTGGCATTGAGGCCAATCGCACGGAAGGCGAGACAGCGGGCCAGAATGAGCGCCATGCGTTACATGCAAACCAGCTCGATCTGGGTTTCTCGACGGTCGACTGATGGCAGGCAATGAAAAAAAATCCGGGTTTGATACGCTTGCCGTGCGTGGTGGCCTGCTGCGCAGCGATTTTCAGGAGCACTCCGAAGCACTGTTTCTGACATCGAGCTTCGTTTACAAAAATGCTGCTGAAGCCGCGCGCAAATTTGCCAATGAAGAGCAGGGATACATTTATTCGCGGTTCACCAATCCGACAGTGACGATGTTTCAGGATCGCCTAGCGGCACTTGAAGGCGCGGAAGCCTGTGTGGTGACTGCCACCGGTATGGCGGCAATTGCGAGCACGGTGATGGGATCGCTCAAGAGCGGCGACCACATGATTTCTTCTCGCAGCGTGTTTGGCACGGTGGTGCCGCTGTTCGATCAGATATGCAAAAAATTTGGTATCGACACGACCTGGGTGTCGGCTGCCAACGTCGATGAATGGCGTGCAGCCGTTCGACCAAATACGCGGCTGCTATTTTGCGAAACGCCGTCCAACCCGCTCGCGGAAATTTGCGATATTGCCGCCATTGCCGAGGTCGCGAAGAAGGCCAACGCCATATTCGCGGTGGACAATTGTTTGTTGACGCCTGCACTGCAGCGGCCTATGGAGCTTGGTGCCGATTTGGTGATCCATTCGGCTACAAAATATCTCGATGGTCAGGGCAGGGTGCTCGCTGGCGCGGTGTGCGGATCCAAAAAATTGATCGAGCCGATATACGGATTTGTACGCACTGCAGGGCCGGCAATTTCGCCGTTTAACGCGTGGATATGCTTGAAGGGCATGGAGACGTTGCGGATTCGCATGGACGCACAATCAGCATCAAGCCTCTCCCTTGCACATTGGCTTACGGACAGGCCTGAGGTCGCGAAGGTGCATTACGCCGGGCTACCGTCCCACCCGCAGCGCGCGCTGGCTGCGCGTCAGGCGAGCGCGCAGGGCGCAGTAGTGTCGTTTGAAGTCAAGGGCGGACGCGATGCCGCGTGGCGCGTCGTCGATGCAGTGAAGATGATTTCAATCACAGCGAATCTGGGTGACACCAAAACAACGATCACCCATCCCGCGACAACCACGCACGCGCGCGTGAGTCAGGCCGAACGCGATGCCGCTGGTATCTCGGATGGCTTGTTGCGTGTGGCGGTCGGCCTGGAAAACGTTGAAGATATTTGTGAGGATTTGCAGCGCGGTTTTGGCGGCTTGTAACTAGCCACTTACCGCAGTCGCGCGCCACTCTCCGGCATTGACCGAGAGATAGCCGCCGATCTCGTGCCAATCCTGCAATACCCAGCGCACGCAGCAATGACCATTCACCAGGTGCTCATGCCTCGCCGGCCGATGTGTGTGACCATGCACGATTACCGGATAGCGCTGTTCTCGAAATACATCTGTTACAGCATCAGCATTCACATCCATGATTGCCTCCGGCTTCATGGATTTTTCAATATCGCTTTGCGAGCGAATCGACTGTGCGAGCGCCTGGCGCTCAGGAATCGGCTTGGCGAGAATGGCTTGTTGCCATTCGGCACTACGCACTTGTTGACGAAATGATTGGTAGCGCGTGTCGTCAGTGCAGAGGGTATCGCCGTGCATCAGCAGGACCGACGTGTTGCCGATGTTGATCAACGTGGGATCAGGCAAAATTTCGAGGCCAGCTTCGCGCGCAAAGCGCTCACCGATCAGGAAATCCCGATTGCCATGCATGAAAAAAATCCTGGTGCCGCTGGCGGCGAGGCGATGTAGTCGTTGCGCAACATTCCTTGCCAGCGGGTCGCCGTCGAGCTGATCGTCGCCGATCCAGTATTCGAACAGGTCACCGAGAATGTAGAGCGATTCGGCGGCGGGCGCTGTTTCTGCGATGAAGCGCTCAAACAGTCGCGTGATATGCGGACGTTCTGCGCAGAGATGAAGGTCGGAGATGAATAGAGTTTGCTGCGAGCTACTTCCCCCTTTGAAAAAGGGGGACTGAGGGGGATTTGCAGCAGTTACCATTTCGCAACGTCTGAAAATCCCCCCTGCCCCCCTTTTTCAAAGGGGGATAAAAACGCTACATATTCGTCGGCTTTGCGCACGAAGCGGCAAGGGAGTTTCAACATTCCTTAAATGCATTCCGCCTTTTCAATCGTGATCGTGTCCTGCGGCACATCGGTCGGGAACATGCCCCTGGCGCCGGTCTTGACGGCTTTCATCTTGTCAACAACGTCCGTGCCTTCTATTACTTTGCCGAATACTGCATAGCCGAAATTGGCCGGGCCGGCGTGGTTCAGGAAATCATTGTTGCTGACATTGATGAAGAATTGGGTGGTCGCAGAATCAACCACACCGGTACGCGCCATTGCGACTGTGTAGTTGTCGTTCTTGAGACCGTTTGCCGCTTCGTTCTTGATCGGCGCATTGGTTGGTTTTTGTACGAGGTCTTTGGTGAATCCGCCGCCCTGGATCATGAAGGTGCCGATCACGCGATGGAAAATAGTGCCGTTGTAATGGCCGCTTTCGACGTATTTCACAAAATTCTCGGTTGAGATCGGTGCTTTTTCGCTATTGAGTTCGAGCGTAATTGCGCCCATTGAGGTGGTGAGTTTGACTTTCACGGGGGTTCCTTTGTTATCGAGTTTGCAAGTTGAAGTTTTTGCTGTGGCGACCGTGGGTGCGGCTTTGGCTTTGGTGGCGTTGGCAGCATCGACGGGTTTTTGTGCGAACGCGACTGACACGAACAACGATGCACACGAGACAGCAAACCGTGATGCGAATGAATGGCGAAACATGAATCCTCCTGAATAAACGAGATGCGAATTTGCTGAACTGGCGAGACGAATCATGAAGCAACACCCTCATAGATGATTTTCCATTGCTCGCCATCGCGCTGCCAATACTGGCGTTTTTTCATCTTGCTGCTGTTGTTGCTGCTTTTATAGGTTTGATCAAACGTCACCATCACCATCGGTAACGCATCCGCTGCGAGCGAATACTCGAAAACAGAAAGATTGCTGATCTCCACCTTGACGAAATTCTTGCTGGCATTGATGCGCCTTTTGTTGTCTGCCCAACCATCGAAATCCTTGCCATCGGCATCGAATTTTTGCGAATAATGTGCAAGGTAGTTGTCCATGTTCAGGCTCTCCCAGTCACGTTTCCAGCTTGAGAGCGACGTGGAGAGCGCTGAACGCGTCGCCAGCCAAGCGTCGGGAGATTGCCACTTCACGTTCGACGCGATGATGATGGGCGTTACACCGGGCTCGACGAATTGGGCGATCTGGGCAAAGTCTTCATTCGTGAGCACCACGCAGCCATCGCTGGTGCGCGGTGGACGGCTGTAGGTTGAAGACGGCGTGCCGTGGATCCAGATGCCTGAACCGGTTTTTGCA
>JANYFH010000181.1 GCA_025362705.1 Betaproteobacteria bacterium | reverse complement strand
ACTGCGGCGGCAACGTGAGTGAATGTTAACATTACATATTGAATTTTGTTGAGATCAAAACATGGCAGGACACAGTAAGTGGGCAAACATCCAGCACCGCAAAGGTCGTCAGGACTCCAAGCGGGGCAAAATTTTTACGCGCCTCATCAAGGAAATTACCGTTGCCTCGCGTATCGGCGGAGGTGAATCCGGCAGCAATCCACGTTTGCGCCTGGCGATGGACAAGGCCTACGAGAACAACATGCCCAAGGACACCGTTGAGCGCGCCATCAAGCGCGGTGCTGGTGAACTGGAAGGTGTGAATTACGAGGAAATTCGCTACGAGGGGTACGGGATTGCAGGTGCGGCGGTGATGGTCGACTGTATGACGGACAACCGTGTCCGTACCGTGGCTGAGGTGCGCCACGCGTTTTCAAAGTACGGCGGCAATATGGGCACTGACGGTTCAGTCGCGTTCCTCTTCAAGCATTGTGGCACCTTGCTGTTCGCGCCGGGAACGAATGAAGACAAACTCATGGAAGCGGCGCTGGAATCGGGTGCAGAGGATGTCGTCAGCAACGATGACGGCTCGTTCGAAGTCGTGACCGGCCCATACGAATTTATTGCCGTGAAAGCCGCGCTGGAAAAAGCCGGCTTCAAATCGGAATTCGGTGAAGTCACCATGAAAGCAACTACTGAAGCGGTGTTGGCCGGTGACGACGCAGTGAAAATGCAGAAACTGCTCGACGCGATTGAGGCGCTCGACGACGTGCAGGATGTCTATACCTCCGCCGTGATGGATGAAGCCTGAATGACAATACTGATTACGACCACGTCCAATATCGAAGGCAAACGCATTGCGCGTTATCTGGGCCTCGTCACGGGTGAGGCGAGCGCTGAAGTGCAACTCGTATCCGAAAAACCGGTGACGAGTTTTTCGGATACATATCACAAGGCAATCCCCGGTGTGCGGGATAACGCCTTGCGCGGTGCCATGCAGGGGGCCGAACAGGTGGGTGCGAATGCAATTGTCGGCGCGCGCATCGACTACATCATTCATGGCAGCGGTCGAGGCATGGTAATGGTTTCAGTTTCCGGTACTGCGGTGGTGATTGAGGATCTTTGATGGATGCGTTGGTGATTGAGTGAAGATACTGGGCCTTGATCCAGGCTTGCGCGTCACCGGCTACGGCGTGATCGAAAAAGTCGGTTCCACACTGACCTATATCACTTGTGGGTGCATCAAGTCGCCGGATGGCGAATTGCCGGACCGGCTGAAGAATATTCTCAATTCCGTGCAGGAAGTCATTGCGCGTTACGAACCCGGTGAAGTCGCCGTGGAAAAAGTGTTCGTCAATATCAATCCGCAGTCGACATTGTTGCTCGGCCAAGCACGGGGTGCGGCGATCTGTGCGGCTGTGGCACAGAATCTGCCGGTTTCCGAATACACTGCGCTACAGGTGAAACAAGCGGTGGTCGGCAATGGCCACGCAACAAAAGAGCAGGTGCAGGAAATGGTGAAACGATTGTTGAAGCTGTCGGGCTACCCGAGCGCCGATGCGGCCGACGCGCTGGCTTGTGCGATTTGCCACGCGCATGGCGGCGCACTTGGTGGAATGAGCACGCGGGGTTTTCGGGTCAAGGGTGGGAGGTTGGTGAAATGATCGGTCGGATCGAAGGTGTGCTGCTTGAGAAGAATCCGCCTCAGGTGCTGCTAGACGTGGGTGGTGTTGGTTACGAAGTCGATGTCCCGATGAGCACATTTTACAATTTGCCGAAAATTGGCGAGAAGGTCGCGCTGTTTACCCAACTGATCGTCCGCGAGGATGCTCACCTGCTCTACGGTTTTGGCACAGTGGCCGAGCGCGCGACCTTCAAACAACTTCTCAAAGTCAGTGGCGTCGGCCCCAAAGTCGGACTGGCTGTGTTGTCCGGCATGAGTGTAAACGATCTGGCCGAAGCGGTGGCGACACAGGAAGGTGGCCGTTTGACCAAAGTCCCGGGCATAGGCAAGAAAACTGCAGAAAGACTGTTGCTGGAATTAAAAGACAAACTCAAGGTCAATGTCCACATTACCGTTGGCGGCGATGCAGCGAAGCCGTCTTCGGCCGCCGATATTTTGAACGCGCTGATTTCGCTGGGTTACAACGAGAAAGAGGCGTTGTATGCAATTAAACAGTTGCCGAACGAGGTGGCGGTATCAGACGGTATTCGACAAGCGTTGAAACTGCTCTCGAAATCCTGAACGTGTCGCGTAAAATGCCTACATGATCGAAGAAGACCGACTCATCTCAGGCGGCAAAGCCTCCGTACACGAGGAGGCGCAGGAGCGGGCGCTGCGCCCCAAGCTGCTACAGGAGTATGTGGGGCAACAGAAAATCCGCGATCAGTTGTCGATTTTTATTGAAGCCGCGCGCAGCCGCAAGGAGCCGCTCGATCACACATTGCTATTTGGTCCGCCGGGTCTTGGCAAAACAACACTGGCACATATCATCGCGCGCGAAATGGGTGTGAATCTGAAGCACACCTCTGGTCCGGTGCTCGAGCGCGCGGGCGATCTGGCTGCGATGTTGACCAATCTTGAGCCCAATGATGTGCTGTTCATCGACGAGATTCATCGCCTGAATCCGGTGGTGGAAGAAATTCTTTATCCTGCGCTTGAGGATTACCAGATCGACATCATGATCGGCGAAGGCCCGGCTGCGCGTTCGGTGAAACTCGATCTGCCGCCGTTCACGCTGGTCGGTGCAACTACGCGCGCGGGGATGCTGACCAACCCGCTGCGGGATCGCTTCGGCATCGTTGCGCGGCTGGAATTTTATTCGCCCGCCGAATTGAAGCTGATCGTATCGCGATCGGCAAAATTGCTGAACGTGCCGGTGAACGACGACGGTGCCGACGAAATTGCCTTGCGTTCACGTGGTACGCCGCGCATCGCCAACCGCCTGCTGCGCCGCGTGCGAGACTTCGCGCAAGTGAAGGCAGAAGGATTTGTCGATAAGCCCGTTGCGGACGCCGCACTGAAAATGCTCGATGTCGATCATGTCGGGCTGGACATGATGGACCGCAAATTGCTGCGATGTATTATCGAAAAATTCGCCGGCGGGCCGGTTGGCATTGAAAATCTTGCCGCCGCAATCGGTGAGGAACGAGATACGATCGAAGATGTTCTGGAGCCGTACCTGATTCAGCAAGGCTATTTGCAGCGTACGCCTCGCGGTCGCATGGCGACTCTGCTCACTTTCCAGCATTTCGGCATCAGCGCACCTGCCAGTAGCAACAATAGCAATTCCGTGCCGGAGTTATTTTAGTGGCCAAACTTTCCCTCAAAGACGCGCAGCAAACGCCGCTGTTCACGTTCGATTTCCCGCAGCGCGTCTACTTTGAAGATACCGATGCAGGCGGCGTGGTTTATCACGCGCAGTACGTAAAATTCCTTGAGCGCGCTCGCACGGAATGGTTGCGTTATCTCGGTTTTACCAATAGTGAGCTCGAGCGCAAATACAAAATACTTTTCATCGTCAGCGAGATTGCGGTCGAATTCGTTAAACCAGCCAGGCTCGACGACGCGATCAACATTAGCGTTGGCATTGAAAATCTGGGTCGGGTACGTATTACGTTTCATCAGGAAATCCGGCGTGGTGAGGATATTCTGGTGAAAGCGCGGGTGTCGGTAGCCACGGTTGCCGCGTCGACCTTCAAACCAATTGAAATTCCCATGGACGTGAGAAAGAAAATGGAGGCGTCGTGCTGAACCTTTCAAACGACATGGCAATTTTGTCGCTCATCGCGAATGCGTCGATCATCGTCAAGATTGTGCTGGCGATACTGATCGTTGCCTCGATGATGTCGTGGTGGTACATCTTTGTGAAATTGTTTTCAGTGCGGCGTGCCAAGAGGCAGGCCGAGGAATTCGAGCGCGAGTTCTGGGGCGGTGCCGACATCGTTGGTCTCTATCAACGAGCAAGTGCCGGGCAGTATGAACCGACGGGCATGGAGCGGATCTTTGAAGCGGGTTTCAAGGAATACTTGAAGCTGAAAAGTCGCAGCGGTGCTGATATTGGCGCGCTGATGGATGGTACCCGCCGCGCGATGAAGGCAACCTTTCAACGCGAGCTCGACTATCTCGAAGCGCATTTGTCTTTTCTGGCTACCGTCGGTTCTGTCAGTCCGTATATTGGATTGTTCGGAACCGTCTGGGGAATCATGAATTCATTTCGCAGCCTGACCAACATGGCGCAAGCGACCTTGGCCCAGGTGGCGCCAGGAATGGCCGAGGCACTGATTGCAACAGCCATTGGTCTGTTTGCGGCGATTCCCGCCGTGATCGCATACAACAAATACACCGCCGAAATTGACCGGCTGGCAAATCGCTACGAAAGCTTCATGGAAGAGTTCACCAACATCCTGCAACGTCAGGCGGTGCATTAGTCATGCGCCGCCGCCGCCGGGCAATGGCAGAAATCAACGTCGTGCCCTACATCGACGTGATGCTGGTATTGCTGATCATTTTTATGGTCGTGGCGCCGGCAATTCAGCCAGGGCAAATCGATTTACCCAGCGTGGGTCAAACCTTGAATCCGACCGTCGCACCACTCGAAATTCGCATCAAGCGCGATGGCACCATCACACTGGTTGACCGCCAGCAAGGCGGACAAACGCAAGCCGTGTCCCGCGAGAATCTGTTGCAGGCTGTAAAGGCAATTCAGACCAATCACCCGGAACAGGCCGTCGTCATCAACGCCGACAAAAACCTGAAATACGATGATGTTTTGCACGTAATGGATGCCTTGCAGGGAGGTAAGATCAAGCGGGTCGGTTTACTCGTGAAGCCCGACAAATAGCATGACTTACCCGCCGCCAATTTCACGCCATCGCCGCTCGCCGCTGATCGAGCGCACCGAGCCGGGCAAACTGCCCGCTGCGCTTCTGGCCATCATCGTGCACGGCGCTTTTTTTGCGCTGCTTGTTATCGGTGTCTCCTGGCAAGTGAAACACCCCGCACCGGCCATCGCAGAACTGTGGGATCAATTGCCGCCCATCCAAAACGTACGCGAGGTGCCAACTCCGCCGGCGCCAATCGAGCCTGAAGTTGTTAGCCCACCAAAGGTTGAGCCAAAGGTGGAAAAAGCACCACCACAACCGACGCAGGCAGACATCAATTTACAGGCCAAACGCGCGAAGCTCGAAAAGGAGGAACGCGAAAAACAGCTGCGCGATGAAAAGGCGCTCAAGGAAAAACAAAAGCAGGCAGAGGTCGAGAAAAAGCGCAAAGAAGACGGAGCCAAACAGAAAGCCATACAAAAAATAGCCGATGACAAGGCGCGCGCCGAGCAGGTCGCAAAAGAGGCTGCCACCGCATCCGCGCGCAACGCATCGTTGAACGAGTACGGGGCAAAAATTGCCAAGCTCATCAAGGATCGCGCCAATATTCCTGATTCAGTAACCGGCAGGCCGGAAATTCAGGTGCGCGTTAAATTGCTGGTGAATGGCGCGATCTTCGACGCGCAAGTAGTAAGGCCGTCGGGCGATAGAGTTTATGATGACGCTGTTGAGCGGGCCATCAACGGTATTCGCAACTGGCCGCAGCCAGAAAGTGCGGAACTTTTTGGTGGCAAGCGTGAACTTATCTTGAATATCCGTCACGAACGGTAGTATTTGTTTGAAATATGCGGCGATGCGTATGGCGCGCATTCGCAGCAAGAGGCTTCCTCCTTCTTCAAAGCGGGGAGATGTTGAAATACTCACACATGGGCAAAATCCAATAAATGTTCAATCGACTCAATATTTTTCCGGGCGTTGCCATCATCGCCGGATTCTTTCTCGCCGCCACCGCGCACGCACAGCTCACCATCGACGTGACCACCAGCTCGGGTCGCCAGGTGCCCATTGCGATAGCGCCATTTGCCCTTGAAGACGGCGCGCCGCAGAACATCACGCCGCTGATCGCCGCCAATTTGGCGCGCTCTGGAATGTTTCGCATCGTCAACACCGCAGGCATCAGCAATTTGCCGACCGAACCGTCGCAGGTGAATTATGTTGACTGGTCTAGTCGCAATACCGAGGCCCTCGTCATCGGCGCGATCAAGCCGTTGTTGGATGGACGCTTCGAAGTCAATTTTCGTCTGTTCGACGTCGCCAAACAAAATCAACTTGCGACAACTTCGTACACAGTGAGTGCGTCGCAGTTGCGCGCTACTGCGCACAAAATTTCGGACGAGATTTACGAAAAGCTGATTGGCGAAAAGGGCGTGTTTTCGACGCGCATCGCTTATGTATTGAAGCGCGGGCCACGCTACGAATTGCAGGTCGCTGATGCTGACGGCTTCAATCCTCAGGCGGTGTTGTCGTCGCTGGAGCCGATCGGATCGCCGAAATGGTCACCGGACGGAAACAAGATTGCGTACGTCTCGTTTGAGAGTCGCAAATCGACCGTGATCGTTCAGGATCTGGTCACCGGGCAACGCAAAGTCGTTTCCAGTTTTCGCGGCGACAATACCGCGCCGAGCTGGTCGCCGGATGGCAGCAAGCTTGCGGTTTCGCTATCGAAGGATGGTATTTCGCAGATTTACACTATTTCTTCAAGTGGTGGGGAGGCGACACGCATTGTCCAAAGCAACGCCATCGATTCCGGTGCCGCCTTCACGCCGGATGGCCGCGATATCATATTTTTCTCGGATCGCTCCGGTGGCCCGCAGTTGTACCGCGTTCCTGTCGGCGGCGGAGAGGCGAAGCGGTTGACGTTTGAAGGTGGCTACAACACCACGCCACGCTTGAGTCCTGACGGCAAATTCATTGCCTTTGTCAATCGTGAGGCGGGTCGGTTGCGCATTGCGACGTTTGAGTTTGCGACCGGGCAGCAGAACATTCTCACTGATGGGCCGCTCGACGACAGCCCCAGTTTTTCGCCGAACGGTCGCACCATCTTGTATGAAGACAAATCGGCTGGTAGGGGAAAATTGGGAGCGGTTTCAGCCGATGGCCGCTTCAAGCTGAAGCTTTCTTCACAATCGGGAGATGTGCGCGAACCCGCGTGGGGTCCCTATGGTTCGTCGAGTGCGCGCTAGCGCACAGATGGCCGGGACAAATTTGGCATAAACTAAGCAGCGTTCATAAGAATTATTGAATTTTTTGATACTCATCTGGAGAAAGCAAAATGAAAAAAGCACTGGTCGGAATTAGCATGATGGTATTGCTGGCGGCATGCGCGAGCAAGGATCCGGTGGTCGCTACCAAGGTTGAAGATCGTACCCCTGTGACGCCGCCGCGCACAACTGACACAGTCAAGACTGGTGGGACTGACAGCATTAAGCCGCCAATTGGCAGACCGGGTGATGAGCTCAAAAATCCCAATAGCATTCTTTCCAAACGCGTGGTCTATTTTGATTTCGATACCGACGCAGTGAAGCCGGAATTTGCGGCGCTGATCCAGGCGCATGCCAACTTCCTCGCGCAAAATCGCGACCGCAAAGTGCGCCTTGAAGGGCATGCCGACGAGCGCGGCTCACGTGAGTACAACATGGCACTCGGCCAGCGTCGCTCCAACGCGGTACGCAAGGCAGCCTCTGTATTGGGCGTCGGCAACGAGCGCATGGAAACCATCAGCTTTGGTGAAGACAAGCCAAAGAATACTGGCCACGACGAAGCGTCATGGGCACAAAATCGCCGTGTGGAAATTGTTTACGACGGAGAGTAATTCCATATAGATCGCCATTTGGCGCGGTGTTTGAGGCAATAATGGCTGGATCACCGCGCCAGTGCTAGGGTTTATCGGTCGTGTAATAGACGAGGGTAAGGCGCTTTCTCCAGCCTGTTTTCGCCCTTTCTAAAGTACGCTGTCGCGAAACTCGTTGTTTCCGCAGGCACGGAAATTTTCTATCAAACCCGCAACAACCAACAAAACCATGCCTCATATCCTATTTCATCGCCTGCGCATTCCGCTATCGCTCGCCCTGGTCGCGTTCAGCTTCAATGCGAGTGCTGGCCTGTTCGACGATGAAGAAGCGCGCCGCGATATCAAGAATCTGCGCGCCCAGATCGAGCAACAGAATCGCGACAACGATGCGCGTTTGCAGAAGCTCGAAGAATCGATCAGGAATCTCGGCATCATCCAGTTGTTGAATCAGATCGAGCAACTTAATGCGGAGCTTGCCAAGGTGCGTGGGCAGGTCGAAGTGATGTCCAATCTGGATGACCAGCTCACAAAGCGCCAACGCGATTTTTACCTCGATATAGACACGCGATTGCGCAAGCTTGAAGGCCTGCCGCCTGATGTGCCGGCAGGGTCTGTGGCGGCGCCGGTTGTTGCGCCTGCAACTGTTTCACCTCCTGTCGCCGTTGCGCCGACTGCGACCTCGCGCGCGCAGGAAGAACGGGTCTACGATGTAGGCGCGAACGCATTCAAGCGCGGCGACTACGTGGCGGCGACGCGTGCCTTCCAGACCTTCATCAAAGACTATCCGGCGAGCCAGCTTGTCTCAAACGCGCACTACTGGATTGGTATCAGTTATTTCAATCTGAGGGATTACGCCAATGCTCGCACCACGCAAGATGCGCTGTTGAAGCAATTCCCTGATTCTGCCAAGGCGCCCGACGCGTTGCTTGCGCTGGCAAGCATCTTTGTTGAAACAGGCGACAACGGCTCCGCGCGCAACGCGCTGGAAGACGTCATCGCGAAGTACCCGGCCTCTGAAGCCGCGACCAAAGCCAGAACCCGGCTCCCGCTACTGCGACGCTGAACAAAACGTGACCACACTGACAAAGATTCCTGCTGCGACTATTCGCAAAGCCGAAGGGAGGAAAGCTGCTCCCGCAAACGCGCCTGCACGCGTGAGCGCGCGTGCAAACACCCTGCGTATCAATGAAATTTTCTTTTCCCTGCAGGGCGAATCCAGCCGTGTCGGCTTGCCAACGGTATTTGTCCGATTGACGGGTTGCCCGTTGCGCTGTGGCTATTGCGATACAGCGTATGCGTTCCACGACGGCAAAACGCGATTGATTGAAGACGTCATCGATGAGGTCGCGCAGTATCAGACGAAAACTATTTGCGTGACCGGTGGTGAGCCGCTCGCGCAGAAAAATTGCCTCAACCTGCTTAACAGGCTGTGCGACCTTGACTATTCTGTGTCTCTCGAAACCAGTGGCGCAATCGATATTTCCGAGGTTGATCGCCGCGTGTCCCGCATCGTCGATATCAAAACGCCGGGATCAGGAGAAGTGGACAAGAATCGCTGGGAAAATCTGCCGCTGCTGACGCCGGACGATGAAATCAAATTCGTCATTACTTCAGAGGCAGACTATCGCTGGGCGGTCGCGTTGGTCAACGAAAAAAAACTGGCTAAATCTGCACCGGTGCTATTTTCACCTGCCTTCAATGAAGTGCGCGTTGAGCAACTCGCCGCATGGATACTGCGTGACCGACTGAACGTACGCATGCAAGTGCAATTGCACAAGATCATCTGGGGCGAGAAGCGCGGCGTATGAAAACAAAACGACGCGCGGTTGTACTCCTCTCCGGTGGCCTCGATTCCGCCACCGTGCTGGCGATGGCGCACGAGCAGGGCTATGAGACCTACGCGCTGTCGTTCGATTACGGCCAGCGTCATCGCTCGGAATTGCACGCGGCTGCACGTGTAGCGCAGGCGTTGGGCGCGAAGGAGCATCGCGTGATCAAACTCGATCTCACCGGTTGGGGCGGATCTGCGTTGACGGACAAAGACATTGCCGTGCCGACCGCGCCGACGCCCGGCATTCCGGTTACCTATGTACCTGCACGCAATACAATTTTTTTGTCGCTTGCGCTGGCGTGGGCGGAGACACTTGATGCACCCAATATTTTCGCCGGTATGAATGCGGTCGATTATTCCGGCTATCCCGATTGCCGACCCGACTATATCGCGGCGTATCAAACCATGGCGCGTCTGGCCACCAGAGCGGGTGTTGAAGGCGGGCAACTGGTGATTCACACGCCGATTATTCACATGAGCAAAGCGGATATCGTTCGTGAAGGGTCGCGCCTGGGCGTGGATTACGCGCTTACGGTTTCGTGCTATCAGGCTGATACGGAGGGTCGTGCTTGTGGTGTGTGTGACTCTTGCCGGTTGCGCAAGGATGGGTTTGTTGCAGCGGGTGTTGTTGATCCGACGCGCTACGTTTGACGCGTTGTGGTGTTGTTAGGCCTGATCGAATATTATTGATCTGACAATACGAGCGGTAATTGCGCAGCGATCTCTTCTCACACACTTTTCCACTCAATGACCAACGCATCCAATCTCGCCCCCACCGTCGCATGGCTGGGCTTCATCATCGCCTTCATCCTAGGTGCGATCTCGGCGCGTACCCAATTCTGCACACTCGGTGCCGTGTCAGATATCGTCAACATGAGCGACTTCACGCGCATGCGCATGTGGGTGCTGGCGATGGCGATTGCGATTCTCGGCGCGCAGGGGCTATACGCGGCCGACCTGATCGATCTCACCAAAGCGTTCTACACGCGTCCGAATGTCACCTGGCTTTCCTATGTGGTCGGCGGCTTGATGTTTGGTGTTGGCATGACCCTGGCCAGTGGCTGCGGCAGCCGCACACTGGTGCGCATCGGTGGCGGCAATCTGAAATCGATTGTGGTATTCGCGTTTCTTGCCATCGCCGCCTACATGACGATGAAGGGTTTATTTGGCGTGTGGCGCATCAACACGCTCGATGCGGTCGCGATTGACGTTTCGCGGCATGGCATTGCCACGCAGGAGCTCGGCTCGCTGATGGCACCGATGTTCGGCATTACAAAAAAAACGATGCAGATCATATTGGCGTGTCTCTTTGCGGCGCCAATGCTGGTATTCGTTTTGAAGAGTCGTGATTTTCGATCTAGTGTCGATGCATGGCTTGGCGGCCTGGGTTACGGCCTCGCAGTGGTCGCAGGCTGGTACATCACCGCACACCTGGGCTTCGGTGAAAACGCAGACACGCTCGAGATGATGTTCTTCGGCACCAATAGCAGAGCCGCCGAATCGCTCACCTTCGTCGCACCTTACGGATACAGTCTGGAGCTATTGATGCTCTGGAGCGATAAATCGCTCATCGTCACATTCGGTATCGCCACCACGCTCGGCATGATCCTGGGTTCACTTGCGTATTCACTGCTTACCAGGCGATTTCGCTGGGAAGGCTTCGCCAGCATCGAAGACACGCGCAATCACATCATCGGCGCGGTGCTGATGGGTGCAGGCGGCGTCACCGCGATGGGATGCACGATTGGTCAGGGCGTGAGCGGATTGTCGACGCTGGCTGTGGGCTCTTTCTTTGCGCTGGCTGCGATGATCGTCGGCTGCGGAGCGACGTTGAAGTACCAGTACTGGAAGATGATGCAGGAATAGTAGGGTGGCGCGTGTAACGAATGATCCAACACATACAGAATCAGCGATCCCACTTAAAAAATCGAACCTCCGGTTTCAAACCGGACACCGACACTCACCCAGCGTCCATCTCGCCCTTCACTTCTTTGTGCACCGAGCGACGTGGTCAACTGCATGTATTTCGGCAGCGCCCAAAAGCGTAAACCCACTTGTACCGTCGCGGGTACGTCGCGCTGACCGAATACCTCACCCACGAATGTCCAGCGATCAGTGGCATCGTGTTCGGCGGCGATGGCCCACGATAGTCTGTTCTTGCGGGTGCTGGCTTCGGCTTCACGATCAGACACAAAGCCAGCGTTCAAGTGCAATATGGTCGCGCTGAACTGGCGGCTGACTAACGCATTAAAAACATTCTGGCGAATGCCAGATTGGCCACCGGATGCGTGAATCGTCGCCGCAGCAATGCCAAAAGCCCATCCCGTGTCTGCGGAAGTGATGAGCACTTTTTTGAATTGATAAACGATGCTGTCCGCGCGCGGCGCACCATCAGGTGCGCTGCGCTGGTGGCCGATGCCGACCTCGGTATCGAACCAGAGATTGCACGCGGGTACGATGTCCTGCTCAATGCGATTGCGGAACTGCCGGTTCTCAGTCTCGAGTTGGCAGGCTCCCGGCGCGAGAGTGCCTGCATCATCGGACGCAAGTGGCGGGGCGCACCAGGCTGGCAAGGCGACCAGCATCACGCCGGCAATAGCGGCTGAACCGATTGCGGCGGCAACAATATTTCTCGTCGTAGTGAAGCGCAAATTTTTCAATTTAGTGCTGCTGCGCCGAGCGACGCGATGGCCAATGAATTTGCTCGCTGCAAATTTTCATGCGCCGCTCTTTGCGAGCGCGGGTTGCCTGCTGCGTTGTCAATGTTGGGCATGGCATTTAACGCTGAAGTTGACCTGCCCGATTATCGCCGAATAGGCTGCCTCAGATTTCCTTTGATTCGAAGATCAGCAAGCTTGCGCCGCCACTGGCAAAGTTTCCCAGGTCGGCTGCAGTGGCAACGCCTTCTGCGGATGTCAACGCGGTCTGGATGTCCTGCATCGAGTTGAACGTGAGTGTTGCGGCCAGATGGTATGGCGATGCGCCGGAGATATCCGTGACTTTGCCATTGCTTACTTCATAGCGCTGCAAGCCGGGAAGTGTTTTGGCGAGCGGCACATGTCGCTCGAAATAATACTTGTCGAACGCCGCGGTGTCCTTGGGTGGGTTGTAGAGCGCAATGACCTTTGCTGACATTTTATTTTCCTTGTTTGGAATGGGAGAAACTGCAATACGACACGTAGCGGCAGCTGGATTTACAAAGGCAAAACACTAGTACTGGCGCGCCTTTCAGGCCGAAATGCTGCCACGGAGCGCACCAAATGGCAATCTACGCCTTTTGCATCTCAGTATCCAGCAGCGTGCGTGATGCAATACCAATCATGATCAATGCCAGCGCGCAGAAGACTGTTCCTGCAACGAAGGTGAACGACGCACCCAAGCGGTCCCAGATCAAGCCAGCCACGCCACTTGCCAGCAGCATAGCAACGCCGCTGACGAGATTGAAAAAACCATAAGCAGTACCGCGCAAATCGGGCGGCGCAGTATCGGCAACCATGGTAGCGAGCAGGCCCTGCGTCATCCCCAAATGCAGTCCCCACAGTACGATACCGACGCTCATCGAGACCCAATGATTGCTATACGCCAGCGCACAATCGGCGGCGATCAAAACCGCAAGACCCCACGCCAGCAGTCGCGTGTGGCTCATCGTGTCGGAGAGTTTCCCGAATGGATACGCGGCGATCGCGTAGACGACATTCATGCCGATGAGAACCAGCGGCGTAAGCGCAACTGGTAGCCCTCCGTCATGCGCACGCAGCACGAGGAAGGCTTCGCTGAATCGCGCCAGCGTGAACACGCCGCCAATGGCCACGACCCACCAGTAAGCGCGGCTCAGGCGTCGCAAATTTTCGCGTGTAATCGGATTCACGCGTTTTGCGCCTTGCGGCTTATCCGGTTCCTGGACGCCGAAGAACAAAAGCCCCACGGCGAGAAAAGCGGGGATGACGGCCACCCAAAATACGGCGCGAAAATCGTTTGCCCACAACAGCATCAGGCCAATCGCGAGAAGCGGGCCGAGGAACGCGCCGACTGTATCGAGCGATTGCCGCAAACCAAACGCGGCGCCACGTAATTCCGGCGGCGCGATGTCTGCGACCAGCGCATCGCGCGGCGCACCGCGAATGCCTTTGCCGACACGATCCATCAGTCGCGCGGCAAGCACAAAATCCACCGATGCAGCAAGCGCGAACAGCGGCTTTGAAATCGCGCCTAGTCCATAACCCATCACCGCAAGCGGTTTGCGTTTGCCCAGGTAGTCACTCAGCGCACCCGAGAATACTTTCACGATCAGCGCCGTCGCTTCCGCCGCACCCTCGATCAGGCCTATGGCGAACGCACTCGCGCCGAGGGATGCGACCATGAACACCGGCAGCAAGCTGTGGATCAACTCGGACGAAATATCCATCAGCAGGCTGACGAAGCCGAGCGCCCAGATGGCAGGCGGGATGCGGCGGAGCGTACCAAATGACTTGCGCATCGAATTTCCCACGTGTCTTCCAGGGCCGGAAATGGAAAGGGCTCAGGATTTCTCCTGAGCCCCTCATGATACCGGTAGGCCGTGCGGGATTCGACCCAAAGGAATACTGGCTACAGTCATGGACTTGCGAGCAGCAGATCAAAGACGCGTACGATTAAATTTGGCCGGCCGCAATCAACACACAATGGCCATCCATTTTTTGCAAAAACGACTCATGCCCGATGCGCAAAAACTGGCAGCTGCAACACTGCGTTTTTACCGCAGAAACTGGTTAGCCGTTCATGAAGTCAGGTGCCTGCAATTGCTGGAATACTGCCAATGGCGAAGACCAGCATGCCCCGTTTGCGTGAGAGAAAATTGCTTGATCTCCACAAATCCGCGCTTTTTAAACAGCATGCTCATGGCATGCGATTTAGGCATGCACGAAGCTATCACTGGTAAATTCCCCGCGAGCTCAATTGCGTCGTCGATCAGTATTTTCCCAATGCCGTGACGGCGGTATTCGTCTTTGACAACGCAGGTCGCGACTTCCATGTGGTCGTGATGTTTGATAAGAAAGGTATGGCCAACTGCCACATTTCTTGTCTCTACAACCCGCAGCAGCGCTGGTTTCGGCGCTGCGCCGGGCAATTTGATGTATCCAAAAAGCGCAACGCCCAGCATGGAAACGAGCATGGGAAACTGTTTTTTTTCTTCTATCAGCCAATATGAAAAGTGACCCGCCCATGCTCCCGAGTAAATTTGCGAATAGATGAGAGGCAAATGCCAGAAATATCCTGGCACGACTGCCACCTGACATTCGTTTTCTAGCAACGTCGGCGACCGTCTAAGTTCGAAATGCACTCTGCTCATTTATGCCCAAGTTGCAAGTGTCAATTCACCGCTCAGTGATTATCAAGTTATGCGCATCCCGGGATCAAGACTGATGTGTAACGATATATTTCAAGCCATCGAAAAAATCTTCAACTTTCACAGCGGCACCTGAAAGACCCGCGCGTCGTCGAACGACCGCACTTGGCCTGTGACGAGTATCGCCAGTGCATAAACCAGGCCGAATATTTTCAGCAATGGCCAAGGCTCACGGCGCTTGCCAGTATGCAAATCTCCGGCACCTTTGCCAACGGATTTTGCGAGCAAGCGACAAAAGCAATACCTGGTAACAAATTACCGTGCGGCTGAAACATGTTTTACGGACTTGTTGGATAGCATTCTTCACAAGCGTTGTTCCGCATATCACGGTAAAAAAAAGATCGCCTTTTCGATGGCAGTGAATGGCGGTTTGCAATTCCTGTTTCCGAATGTTTTCTCGTTGAGGTACTAATGTCTCGAGACCCATCCAACTGCCAACTCGTCAGCGTAGTGGTTCGAAGCATCGGCCGGCCCAGCATCAATCGTGCGCTGCGGTCGGTCGAGATGCAGGACTATCGTTACATCGAAATCGTTGTCGTCAATGCGCGCGCCAAGGAGCATCCTCCTTTGCCCTGTGACCTTACGTTGCCCGTTTCACTTGTGGAATCGCACCGGGACCTGAACCGGCCACAGGCGGCAAATGTCGGCTTGGACCAAAGTCGCGGAAGCTATATCGTTTTTCTGGACGATGACGATTTCTTCGATCACGATCATGTTTCGTCGTTGCTCGCATGTTTGCGCGATAAACCTGACCACCTTGTTGCCTATGCGGGAACGCGGGTTCTTGACGAAAAGGATGAAATTCGGAGTGTGCTTGACCTTCCATTCAACCGACTTGCATTGCTCAAGAATAATTACATCCAGATTGGCGCTGCCCTGTTTAGTGCCCAATTGCTGGCGTACGGCTGTCGCTTTGATGAAGACATGCTTTTGTTTCAGGATTGGGATTTCTGGATTCAGGCGTGTCGCTTGACTCCCTTTGCCTTCACCGGTCGAATCACCGCCAATTGGCGGGCTTTTAGCGGTGGCTCGGGCGCCGGGCTTGGCAAGAATCTTAATGGCGCAAATAACGTCGCATATACAAGAAAGATCCACGAAAAATGGGCCGCGTTGCGCAGTCGCCTCACCGAAAAATACAAGTATGCAGTCGGGCGCGGACTTGGGCTCCTTTCAAAGGCGCGATCCCATGATGCGCAGAAATGGATCGCAGTTGCAAAATCGATCGAGTCTGGAAAACTCCCAAGTGATTGAACGACGTGGTCGGTACGCGCGCTATGGTTTCAACGCGGCAATACTGAAACTCAAAGGAGTCATCATCGTTAGCTGTCGCGATCCTGAACCAACAATGAAAAGGGCTCAGGATTTCTCCTGAGCCCTTCATGATACTGGTAGGCCGTGCGGGATTCGAACCTGCGACCAACGGATTAAAAGTCCGCTGCTCTACCAACTGAGCTAACGACCCAAACTTACACCGAGCAATTACTCAATGAAGCCCTAAATTATAATGCGCCCTGCATTACGGGTCAAATCTTTGTCACTCTTTCATGCTGATTTCGATATTCCCGTCATTCCCGCGCAGGCGGGAATCCAAGTTGTCTTTCGCAGCAAACATGTGAACGAATACAGCTTTGCACCAACACCGCTTTAGTAAAAAATGCCTACCAGCGCGCCACAGGACAATGTCGAGAGTGTCCCCGCGACCAAACTCTTGTAACCCATGTCGATGATATCGTTACGCCGTTCGGGACAAATGGTACCGAGACCGCCGATCATGATGCCGATGGATGCGAAGTTGGCGAAGCCGCACAACGCATAAATCATGATGACGCGGCTACGCACTGATAGCGCATCCGGCGAGAGTTTGGCGAGATCAAGGAATGCGATGAATTCGTTCAATACAGTCTTGGTACCCATGAGCGAACCGGCGGTTTGCGCTTCGTTCCACGGAATCCCGATCAGCCACACCACCGGTCGCATGATCCAACCAAGGACACCCTGTAGCGTAGGTCCCGCGTCCTTTTCAAAAGGTATGCCGAGGATCATGTTGGTCAGCGCGATGAGCGCTGTAAGTACAATCAACATAGCTGCTACGTTAATGTAGCTGGCCACGCCATCTACGGTACCCTGCGTGACCGCATCCATTACGCTGCTTGCCGGGTTATCGGTAGTGATATCGCCATCGGTGACCGGGCCTTCGTGCGGAATCATCAACGCTGAAAACGCGACTGCGGCAGGTGCACTGATGAAAGAAACGATCAGTATGTGACCGATGGCGTCAGGTACTACCGGCCCCAGGATATAGCCATAAATCACCATCACAGTGCCTGCGATCCCCGCCATGCCACCGGCCATCGTGATGAACAGTTCGCCGCGGGAGAGCTTGCCGAGATAGGGTCTGATGAACAACGGTGCTTCCACTGTGCCTAGAAAGATGTTGGCCGCGGTCGATACACCAACCGCGCCGCCGATGCCAATGGTTTTCGTCAGCACCCAGGAAAACACATTCACGATTAGTGGCAGGATGCGCCAATAGAAGAGCAGGGATGAAAGTGCCGAGACGACTATGATGAGCGGCAGAGCCATCGTGATCAGGATAAAGGTGCTTTTGCCGCCCTCGACCGCGAACGGCGCATCTCGCGGGTCTCCGGTTGCACCGAGGTATCCGAACACGAATTTGGTGCCCTCGCGGGTGGCGGCAGCAACGCCGTTGAGGGCATCGTTGAGCGCAGCGGATGCCTCTTTGAACCACGGAAATTTGAACATGAGTAAAAACAGAATCACCTGGAGGATGATCGCGCCGATGACGGTGCGCCACATGATCACATTTCGTTTTTCCGAAATCGCCCACGCAAATACGTACAACACCATAAACCCCATCAGACTTTGCAGGACGAGTGCCATTGTTTTTTTACTCCTGTGTTTGAATCAATGTGATGCAGATTGGCGGTGACTACTGCCTTCCTCTCCCTAAATCTCTCGTGAGAGATTTAGGGAGAGGAAATGTACTTGCTGAGAACTCATCCATCCCAATTACCGCATCAGCGCAAGGCAAAATCATACGCGGAATTACGCGCTGCAAGTTGTCGGGAAATGTTGCCGTAAAATGAGGCTTCAGTAATTGAGGTGCTGCCATGAAGCAAATTTTGTCTGGTCTTGTGATTGCCTTGCTCATCGCTTCATGCGCGCAAGTGCCCGCAACCGTTTCTAACCCAGACGCGAAAGTCGCAAGCGCAACGGTCGAAGTAAAAATCATCGCGTTCAATGATTTTCATGGCAATCTCAGAACTCCGAGCCTGCGGGTGGCCGTGCCCGACGCATCGCAATCGACCGGTATGCGTTTTGATCCAGCCGGTGGCATTGAACAATTCAGCGCGTTGGTGCAGAGCTTGAAAGCGAAGAACAAAAACTTCGCTGTGGTTTCTGCCGGCGACATGGTCGGCGCCACGCCTTTGCTATCTGCACTGTTCAGAGATGAGCCGACGATTGAGGCGATGAATCTGGTCGGCGTTGATTTTCATGCAGTGGGCAATCATGAATTCGATTACGGTATCGCGCATCTGAAGCGGCTGAAAAACGGCGGCTGCAAGATCAACGAAAAAACCGCGCGACCCGATTGCGAAGGCCGCGCCCCTTACGCCGGTGCCAATTTTCCATTCCTGGCAGCGAATGTGATTGAGAACGTGACTGGTCAACCCTTGTTCCCGGCCTATGCGGTGAAGGAATTCGAGGGCATCAAGATTGGTTTCATCGGGATCAACACACGCACCACGCCCAACATCGTTCGGCCGGGCGGCACCGTTGGCGCGACGTTCAGGGAAGAAGTCGAGACGATCAACGCGCTCGTACCCACGCTCAAAGCCCAGGGCATCGAAGCAGTCGTGGTATTGATGCACGAGGGTGGCGAGCAATCAGGCACCATCAATGAGTGCATTGACTTCAAAGGGCGCGGGACGGACATCGCTGAAGGCCTCGACCCGGCAATCCAGGTGATCGTGACAGCACATACGCACCGTTATTACATTTGCGAAGTTGGTGGCCGGCTGGTAACCGAGGCTGGTAGTTACGGCACGCTAGTGACCGAAATCGATCTTGTGCTTGATCGCGCGACACGAAAAATCATCGCCAAGAAAGCGACAAACCTTGTCGTCGATCCCAAAGGGCCCAAAGATGCTGCACTGACGGCATTGGTGGATCGTTATGCGATTCTTTCGGCACCGCTCGAAAGCCGTGTTGTGGGCAAACTAACGCGTGAAGTGAATGCGGTCCTCACGCCGTCTGGTGAATCCACGCTCGGCAACCTGATTGCCGACGCGCATTTATTTGGCACTGCTGCACCCGACAAAGGTGGTGCCGTGATTGCCTTTAACAATCCCGGCAGTCTTCGTGCGTCGATTATTCCGGATGCTGATGGCGGCGTGAAATATGGTGAACTGTTCAAGGCGCAGCCATTTCAAAACGACCTGATCATCATGACGTTTACTGGCAAGCAATTGAAAGATTTGCTGGAGCAGCAGTTCAGCGGCGGTGATCGTGTGCGACTACTGGGCGTCTCCAAAGGCTTCAGCTACACGTGGGATAACGCGAAGCCGCGAGGGGAGAAAATAATTGCGGGATCGATGAAACTCAATGGTGTGGCGGTTGATCCTGCGCTGCAGTATCGAGTGACGGCAAATAGTTTCCTCGCGGGCGGGAGCGAAGGCATGGGAATGTTCCGTGAAGGTACCGACCGCCAGGTTGGCATGCTTGATCTCGAGGCGTTGGTTGCATTGATTTCTGCGGGTTCACCTTATACGCCGCCACAAGTCGGCAGACTCACACGATTGAATTGAGCTAGCGTAAGTTGCTGCGCTGAAATTAATTCGATGCGTTCGTTGCGGCGTAACAGTTCAATGAACTAAATTGCTTCGCCAACTGTTGCGCACATACAACATTTCGAGGGCTATCGCGCCATTTTTTCAACGCAAAAACTTAATGCGATATCGAGATTAAAGTTATGAAGTCATTGTTTTATATATAAAAAACAATGACTCCCTGACCAAATGGTCAGAGCGCAATTCACTTCCATTCACGAATCCGTCATAATCTGCCGGTACAAAAGCGTGGTTGCAAGCATTGTGCAAATTAGGCAGCTTTGTAAATCGTTTGCTGCCGTATACAACCGGGAGTCACATGAAGGGCTGGAACGAAAAACCTCGCAAAAAGGGTCGCATTGAAATCATCCCAATGATCGATGTGATGATGTTTGTCATGGTGTTCTTTGTGCTCGTTAGTATCAACGTCATCCCGGCTCAGGGATTGAAAACCAACATCCCGAAGTCGTCCCAATCGCAGGAATTGCTGGCGCCGCTGAGAGCCGTGATTACGATCGGTGCAGACGGCACACATCTCGTTGATGGTGAGGTTACGGACATCCGGGCGATACCCAAGGTTTTGTACGATATCAAAAGCAAGGCGAAGGGCAACCAGAAATTTATTGTCATTCTGAATGGTGATGATTCAGTGCCGTTGCAAAAAGTCATTGATGTAATGGATGTGGTCAAAGGTGCCGGGTTCGACAGCTTGACCATTGCTGCCAAAAAGAAAACAACCTAGCACCTGGATTCGCTAATGGATTTTCTCTACAGGTTTCGTCAATTTTTGTCGGGTCCGCCCGCACTCATCGTCATGTTTCTGATTGTTACGATGCCGCTGACAAAAGTGATGGAGAGATTCATACCGAAGGAACTGTTCGAGCAGCCGATCGATCTATCGGAGCCGCCCCCGCCCCCGCCGCCAAAAGTCGAGGTGCCAAAGGAACAGGTGGAGAAAGTTGAAGCAGTTGTACCCCAGCCCCCCGCTGACGTCATTACCAAGGACAGCGTGGTGCTTGATGTTAAGCCGGCTCCACCAGAGCCGCCGCGAGCGATTGAGACACCGCGAGAGGCACCAGTTGAAGCCGCTCCCAAAGTAGATATCAATGCAATTCAGGGCAGTTATGAGCGCATCATCCGCGGCTATCTCGAATCCATCAAACGTTACCCGACCAGTCGCGAAGCGAGGTCGCAGCGTCCCACTGGCAAGGTTGGCTTGTGGCTGGAAGTGACTCGCGAGGGCATGCTCAAAGACGCAGGGATTGCCAAGACTTCCGATTCAATCATTCTCGACAATGCGGCGCTCGCCTCGGTGCGTCAGGGAAAATTCCCGTCGTTTCCGCCCGTCGCTTATGTTGGCGAGGCTTCACACCGCTTTACCGTCACCCTCGAATATAACCTTGAAGCACAAAATTAATGCATCGTCCGCTATACGGATTTATTTTATTACTTGATAGGGAATACCATGAAATTACAACCAAAAGCATTGGCGCTCGTCGTTTCGAGTCTGTTCATTTCCGGTGCGGTGATCGCACAGACGGCGACTCCGGCCGAAAAGAAAGATGAAAAGAAAACTACTGAACTAGGTACGATTAGCGTTACTGGCGAAGGTGACAAGCTGGGAGCCGGTAACATCATTCAAGAAGAGGGCACCAAGGCGCGGTCGACCGTTACACGCGCCGCAATTGACAAGCAGCGTGCGACGGCAAACCCGTTTCAGCTTTTGGAAGCGCTTCCTGGCGTCAATACCTATAGCCAGGATGGAACTGGTCTGTTTGGCGGAAATATTCGCGTGCGTGGGTTCAACGGTGACCAGATGGGTTTGACCGTCAATGGAGCGCCCGTAAACGATTCCGGCAACTTCGCGGTTTTTCCGCAGGAGTATGTCGACAAGGCAAACCTCTGCGAGGTCTTCATTACTCAAGGTTCGGCCGACAATGAAGCACCGCATGTGGGTGCCACGGGCGGAAACATCGGTATCATGAGCTGTGATCCGACCGATAAAGCTGGAGCGCATGCTGAACAAACAGTCGGCCAACTGCACATGAGCAACACCTTCGTTCGCTACAACTCCGGGCTCTACAACGGATTCAAGGCATATTTATCCTACTCGCATACGGAGGCCGACAAATTCAAGGGCCCGGGCGGTGCGCAGAAAGATCACTTTGATTTCAGCTCAAGATATGATCTAGGGAAAGGTTCTTGGCTCAAATTCACAGCGCTCTACAACAAAGCGATAAATAATAATTTTCGCAGCTTGTGCCGAGCCGACATCGCCGTTTATGGTCGCGATGCTGATTTCAACAATATATATACGCCTGATCCCGCGGGCGTGAATGGAACTGCGCAAGGAACCGGTATGACCCCGGCCACGGGTTGCGGTGCGGCCAACCAGGTACCTGCTTATTATCAGTTGTCATTAAATCCCTTCAAGAACGCCGTAGTCACTGCGGGTGGCTACTTTGCATTGACTCCAACTCTGCGTCTGGATGTTGAACCGTACTACTGGTATGGCTTTGGAACCGGCGGAACGCAACAGACGCGCCTTTCTGAGGGCGTTGGATTGCGCGGTGCAGGCTTGCAAGACATCAACGGCGACGGTGACACGCGTGACATTGTGACCGTCTACCGCGCCAGTGTTACTGACACCAACCGACCAGGTGTGACCACCAAATTGAATTGGCAGTTTGACAATCATCGAATCATCGCCGGCTACTGGTTTGAGCGTGCCCGCCACAAACAGACTGGCCCGGCTGACCGTGTCGCTAGCAACGGTACCTCGGAAAACATCTGGCTGGACGATGACAAGCAACTCCTCAAGCGTGCTGACGGCACCATTTTCGAAGGTCGCGATTGGTTGACGGTTTCTACCGCAGATTCGTTCTTCCTTAGCGACACTATCTCATTGTTGAATGACAAGCTGTCAATTGTCCCCGGCATCAAAACGCCGCGTATCAAACGTGACTTTACCAACAACCCGAACGAAGGCAGCTTGAATTTCAGCGCTGCGACTACGGCGGCAAACCTTGCGACGTGCGTGTCGTGCCTGCCATACCGGGTGCAACGCACCTACACCACGACCAGTCCAAGTTTAGGTGTGCGTTACAGCATTTCGGATTCAAACCAAATATTTGCAAATGTGTCCAAAGGTTCACGCGTTCCATCTAACTTCATTTACAGTAGTACAGGTGCGACCTCGATTGTTAACGGTGCAGTGGTAGTAACCGATGTCGTCAAGCAAGAGACGTCGGTGAATATGGATGCGGGATTCCGTTACCTTTCGGATATCTTTACAGGGTCCGTGACTGCGTTCAATACACAGTTCAAGAATCGCATAGCGTCGGCGTTTGACACGGTGAATCAGCGAACTGTCGACAATAACGTGGGTGACGCCACACTCCGGGGTTTGGAAATGGAAGCCGGCACGCGTCCGTTCAATGGCTTTAGTGCATATGCGTCATTTACCTATACCAAGTCTAATATCAAAAGTGATCTAAGACTCGGTTCGGCTACGGTGCCAATCATTTATCCGCTGGCGGGTAAAGAGTTTCCGGATACGCCGAAACGTCTGGCTGCCGTTAACCTGCAGTACGCAAGCGGTCCGTTCCTGGCTAGTCTGAACAACAAATATACGGGCAAGCACTTTACGACACTGGTCAACGACGATTCCAACTCGGGTCGTTTCGTCAGCGATCTGAGTCTTGGATATCGTGCGCCAAACGGTGATTTTTTCTCGAACATCACTCTGCGCTTCAATGTGTCGAATGTGTTCGATCACAAATACCTGTCACTCAGTTCTGGCAGCGGAACAGGCTTTACGAACAATGCTTCGCCGTTCGTATCTGGAACCACGACGGTAGCGGCACAGACGCCATTCTTTTTCGTCGGTGCACCGCGCTTCAGCAGCATTTCGATATCGGCGGACTTCTAACCAGTCGTCATCTCGCATGAACGGGTGCGGCAGTGCTGCACCCGTCTTTCTTCATTTACAGAGCCAGACATGAATACACAACTTCTGCATGACATCGCGTTTTATGGTCTGTACGTTGCGGCTTTTTTTGTGACCTTGATCAGTCTCGAACGCTGGATTTTCTTTAACTTCAATGTTCGTCACGCCAAAAAACTCGTGGAAATGACCGCAGATACCAATATTGACAAACTGCCAGAAGAATTGCTCAGCCAGGACAAAGTGGTGTCGAATGCTTTACGCGAGTTTCTGGCCGCCAAACCGACGCTCAAGAACCATATCGACGTAGAAGACTGCGTTGAGACGGTTTACATTAGCCAACGTCATCCCCTGAATGCGCGTCTGTGGTTGCTGGACACCATTGTGACTGCAGCGCCTCTTCTCGGCTTGCTGGGCACGATTCTCGGCATCATCGAAACGTTTGCTGTATTAGCGCAGTCCGGCATATCAGATCCGGTTTCGGTTTCGAAAGGAATTGGCACTGCGTTGTACGCGACAGCGTTGGGTATTGGTGTGGCGCTATACGGCTTGCTGTTTTTCAACAGCTTCAACGAAAAGGTCGAGCGCATCAACGACCAACTGAAAATTCTGCTGTTGCGCGCCGGGATGGAACACAAATAATCCTGAGTTTGCGGCGAATCCCTGCGTATGTCCAAGGCCGTCCCCTAATCTGGGATGGCCTTTTTCAAGCCGGTCATCGCAGCGACGAAGGTATAATTCGCCGTGTGAAGCAGCTTATTCTCGATCTCATTCCCCCGTCTGCGCCTACGCTTGACAATTTTGTCCCAGGCCGCAATAGCGAAGTCCTGAAAGCCTTGCTGGATGCGGCTTCCGGAGCACCGTCTTCGAGGATTTTCTATTTTTGGGGTGGTGCGAGCAGCGGCAAATCGCATCTGGCGCAATCGTTTCCGGTAGCGCAAAACGCTGCAGAGTTCTTCGCCGAACACGCGGGTGTTTTGCCAGAGGCCGCGACTCACTTCGTCGTCGATGATGTTCATTCGATGGATGAAGAACACCAGATCGGCGTTTTCAATCTCATCAATCTCATCAATGCGAGCCCCATCAATCATGTGCTCATTGCCACTGGCAACGCCGCGCCACGCGATTTGGTGATTCGTCGCGATCTTGCCTCGCGTCTGGGGCAGGGTCTGGTATTCCAGTTGACGCCGCTGTCAGATGACGAAAAATCCGAAGCGTTGCGAGCGCATGCGCGCACGCGCGGCTTTGGCTTGCGCGAAGACGTGATCGCGTATCTGTTGCGCCATTCGCGGCGCGACATGGCAGCCCTCATTGGCTTTCTCGATGCGCTCGACCGCTATTCGCTCGAAACCGGGCGTGAGATCACGCTGCCGCTGTTGCGCGAGATGGCGCAGCCGAATTTGGTATGAACCTGGCCCTGTTCGACCTTGATTACACTCTTCTCACCGGCGACAGCGATCACGCGTGGGGTGAGTTCCTCGTCGAAGAAGGTGTGGTTGATAGCGCCGAATATAAACGCAGGAACGATTTTTACTGGGGTCAATATAAATCTGGAACGCTCGATATTCGCGAGTATCTTGCCTTCACTCTCGCCTCCATCGCCGGCAAATCAGTGGCGGAACTGAAACCATTGCACCAGCGCTTCATGGCGAAAAAAATCGAGCCAATGATAGGGTCAAAGGCGCTGGCCCTGTTGGCAAATCACGCCGATGATTTATGTGCCATCGTCACCGCGACCAACGCTTTTATTACCGCGCCAATTGCGCTGCGCTTCGATGTGCCGCATTTGATCGCATGTGATGTCGAGATCGTCGATGGCCGTTATACTGGACGCCCGACTGGCGAACCTTCCTTTCGCGATGGCAAGGTCAGACGCGTGAATCAATGGCTCAACGAAATGGACGCAACGGGAAAGAAATTGACGGATTTCGACCGCAGCTATTTTTACAGCGACTCGCACAATGACCTCGCGTTGATGGAAGCCGTCACGCATCCGGTCGCCGTGAATCCCGATGACAGCTTGCGCACACACGCCGAGGCGCGCGACTGGCCGATTGTTTCGACAAGATAAAAATACAGTGATCAAAAAATTTATTGCAAAAGTATTCGGATCGAAGAAACGCGGTAGCGGTGTCGAGGCCAAGCAGCGCATCTACGCTCGTGAAGAGCACGGTATTCGCCGTGACGAGCTTTCCAATGCTGCCATCAGCGTCTGCGAGGGGCTGCACAAAGCCGGCTACAAGGCATTTGTCGTTGGTGGCGCGGTAAGGGATTTGCTGTTAAAGCGGCATCCCAAAGACTACGACGTTGCCACCGACGCAACGCCAGAACAAGTGCGCAGTGTGTTTCGTCGCGCCCGTATCATCGGTCGGCGCTTCAAGCTGGTCCATGTGATGTTTCGCGATGAGACCGTGGAGGTCTCCACGTTTCGTGCCAATCACCCGACTACCGATGCAGACGAAAAAGCTGGTCACGCCGATGAGCACGGGCGGCTGCTGCGCGACAACGTCTACGGCAATCAGGAAGAAGACGCGATCCGTCGTGATTTCACCATGAACGCGTTGTTTTACGATCCCGAGCGCGAAGAGGTTTGGGATTACGTTAACGGCCTTGCAGATATCAAGAAGAAGCGCGTGGTGATGATCGGCGACCCTGCGGCGCGCTATCGCGAAGACCCGGTGCGTATGCTGCGCGCTGCGCGCCTGTCCGCAAAACTCGGTTTCATGATTGACGCGGGAACGGAATCGCCGATAGCGGAACTCGCACCACTACTCGATAACGTGCCGACCGCAAGACTGTTCGATGAGATGCAGAAGCTTCTCTTTTCGGGACATGCGCTCAACGGCATCGAAAAGCTGCGCTCGCTGGGGTTGCATTTGGGAATCTTGCCGGTGCTCGATTCGCTCTTCAATAACGAGTCCGCAAAGGCATTCATCGTGCTCGCGTTGCAACGCACCGATGAGCGCATCGCGCAGGACAAAGGCGTATCACCTGCATTTTTGTTCGCGGCACTGTTCTGGTGGCCGATGGTGCAACGCTGGCGTGAGCTTGAGGCCAAGGGAATTCGGCCGTTACAAGCGATGCACGAAGCGATGGATGATGTACTGGATATGCAACGCAAAACGCTTGCCGTACCGAGGCGCCTGGATCCGCTGATCAAGGAACTGTGGCTGGCTCAGCCGCGCTTTGTGCATCGTTCGCAGCGCCTGGCGTTTCGCACGCTGACGCATCCGCGCTTTCGCGCGAGCTA
>JANYFH010000160.1 GCA_025362705.1 Betaproteobacteria bacterium | reverse complement strand
GCCGCCCACCAACAACGGCGGCAGCGCCATCACTGGTTACACCGCGACCTGCATGCCGAACACCATCACCGGCAGCAACGCGGCTTCGCCGATCACGGTGATGGGCTTGGCCAACAACACCGCGTACACCTGTACCGTCGTGGCCAACAATGCGCAAGGCGCCAGTGCGCCATCGGGCGCCGTCATGGTCACGCCGGTGCCGCCACCCGGACAGCCGCTGTACCAAAGTGTATGCGCGTCATGCCATGGGACTACACCATCCGGTCCGCGCTTCAATGCCGCCGGCAACGCCGGCACCGTGCTCGACTACGTACGTACCAATCAGCCCACGATGGCGAACTACAACCCGGTCAAGGCATTGACGCTATCTGACTTGGATGCCATCGCGCAGTATCTTCTATCCGTGATGCCAGTGATCGCCGTGACCACATCCGTCAATACGCCGAAGCTGATCGATGTGTCGGGCGATATCACGCTCAACACAGTTTCGTTCGACGCCGTGGCGCTGGTGACGGGCCCGAACAACGGTGGGTTGTCCGGCTTTACTGGCACGCAAATCACCTATACGCCGAATCCCGGCTTTATCGGCACCGACAGTTTCACCTATCAAGGCACGCGCAAAGCTGCCGGCCTGATGGGCGATCCCAGAACGGCTACGATCACGGTCGCTCCCGGATTTACATTGACAGTGTCAGTTGGTGGCAACGGCATCGGCAATGTGACGGGTACAAACATCAACTGCCCAAGTATTTGCGACGCCCCGTTTGCGACCGGCACGATGGTGACGCTGACGGCGACGGCTAATCCGGGTTTCTATTTCACCGGCTGGGGCGGCGACTGCAGCGGCACTGGCAATTGTGTTGTCACTATGGATTCAGCCCGCTCCGTCACTGCAAACTTTGGCGTGCAATCAACTCCAGATGCACCCATCATCGGCACCGCAATCGGCGGTGATGGACAGGCAACGGTGAACTTCCTGCCTCCGCTTACCGATGGCGGATTCCCGATTACCAGCTACACCGCGTCCTGCGGTGGATTCACCAATCAGGGAGCAGCCTCACCGATCATCGTTGCGGGCTTGACCAATGGTGTGACGGTGAACTGCTTTGTCACAGCCGACAACGCTCTCGGTACCGGCGCGGCGTCGGCATCAGTTGGCGTGACCCCGCAGTCAACACTCGTATTGCTCACGGTGCAATCACGCAAAGTACACGGCTCGGCGGGCACCTTCAATTTGCTCATCGACAAAAATGTCGCCATCAGCGGACCGGTGACCGTGGAATCACGTGCGATCGGTGCTGGACACACTCTCGTGTTTACGTTCAACAATCCGATCACCGCGAAAGGCAGCGTGGGCACCACGGTGGGCGCGGTGTCATCGGTCGCCTTGGGGAACGATGTCGTCGTGACGCTAACTGGCGTCCCGGACAAACAGCGCGCAACAGTGACATTGACAAGCGTAAACGGCAGCGTCACGCCGTTCACGGCTTCGCTCGGTTTCCTGGTCGGCGATGTCAATGGCACGCGCGCAGTCAACCCTAGTGATGTCAGCAGTACGAAATCGCTCTCAGGACAAATAACCGATATCACCAATTTCCGGTTTGATGTGAATGCGACAGGAACGATCAATGCGTCCGACATCTCGGCTGTGAAGGCGCGGTTGAATTTGGTGCTGCCGTAGGGAATATCTCCAGCATTGGCGCGGCTTTCAGAAAGAAAATGTCTGTAAACCCGCGTCAGATGGCGTTCTACATTGTGTTTTGCGGCAAATTGCCAGGCTTTGCCAGCGCGTGTTACGCTTCGAATCTGTACATAATTGTTCAATTGCCGGAGCGCATACGTGGAGTTAAATGTAGAGCAACTGAAGAAAAGTGACTTCGAGGCTGCGTGCAATAGCGCATTTATGGTCTCCACCATCGAGCAGCCAACAACCACTTTTCCGTTCACGCTGACAACACTCACCACGCGTTCAGCACCCTCGGGATTCGAACAGTTTTCATTGATTTTCGCCGGACCACCGGAACCTTTGCTGCCACAGGGAACGTATCGCTTTATGCACGACGATTTGGGTGAACTGCCGCTGTTCATGGTGCCGATCGGCAGGAACGCTTTGAACGTGCAATATGAAGTTTGCATTTCCCGCCGGATCGAGAACGACTGAGCATTTGAACGCTCTGCAGACCATCGAAGCCGCGAGCCGCAATGAGTACGCACTATCAGCCTTCTTTCTCGCGCGATGATTTTCAGCTGCGTCCGATGGTGCCTGACGACGAAGCAGTTTTTCGCAGGTTCTACGCAGAAGTCAGGGCTCCGGAATTGAGCGTTACCAATTGGCCGGCGGCGGAAAAGCAATCATTTTGTGATTCGCAATATACGCTTCAGGACAAACACTATCGCCAGCATTACGCGGACTTTGAGGCGTGGGCGATATGTGGACACGACGCAGTGATCGGTCGCCTCTACCTCTCGACGTTCAATGACGTACTCATCCTCATGGACATCACCATCGCGGCGGCGAATCGCGGTGCAGGCATCGGCACGCATCTTCTGGAGGACGTGATTAATCAGGCGGATACGCAACAACGCGAAATGCGTCTGCATGTCGAACTCGAGAATCCAACCCGACGCCTTTACGTACGCCTGGGGTTTGTCGAGATTGGGGAAGCCGGCATTTATCAGGAAATGCGGCGCGCGCCACGACCCCGCGCGTAGTCTAAAGGCGATGAAACTCCGCGCGCATGCCTTTGCCGTTTCCTGTCGGCACCAAAAGCGCCGCGAAATCACCCAGCGTTGGATGACTTAGCAAGTAAGTATCCTGCAAAAGTCCGTGGTCGTTTACCGCAAACCTGAGCGAGAACGCCATTTCCTTTGCGCGCGATTTTTCCAGACTCGGGTGCGGGTGGCGCGATGCGGTGACTTCATCGAGCGTCAACGAAATCGGGCGCAATGACGGCTTCGATAGCGCGGTGGCACGAAATTCCGTATTCAGCACATTGCGAAAATCTGATGTGGTCAATTCGGCATGCGGGAGTGTTGCCGCCTGCGCGGCCTCGGGCAGTACCATCGCAGACGCTACGCAAGTACTCGTCGCAAAAAAGTGGCGACGCGCAAAATCGACAGATGAGGTCAAATCACGCGCGATATCCTGTGCGGTATGGGCGGAATGTAGGGTTGTCATTGCTGGCCTCAACATAGTTTGTGACGCACAAAAATCTCGTCTGCCTGCCTGATTGGGTGGATCGAAAGCTGAGTATACTATTTGCTGAAAATAGTATGATGTAGGTAAGAAAAAAGGAAAAGTATGGCTAACCCGTATTTAGGCGAAGTGAGGGTATTTTCATTTGCCTTCCCACCGAAAGGCTGGGCGTTCGCCAATGGTCAAACGCAAGCGATCAACCAGAATCAGGCGTTATTTGCCCTGTTGGGAACCACCTACGGCGGCAATGGACAAACCACCTTTGCGCTGCCCAACCTTCAAGATCGCACGCCGATACACGCGGGTAACTCTGCCTTCGGCGGCTATTCCCAGGGCAGCATTGGCGGTGAATCCACACACACGTTGACGCAAACGGAAATGCCAGCGCACACACATGGCATATCGGCGACGACGGCTAATGCACCGGTTGCTGCACTTGGCCCGGAAAATGCGATTCCTGCGAGCGCCCCACATCAGCCTTATCGCAGCGGTGCGACCCAACCGGTATCGATGCGGGCTGGATTGGGACAAAACGCAGGTGGCGGACAGCCTCATTCGAACTTGCAACCGTATACGGCACTTAATTTTTGTATCGCGATGCAAGGTATTTTTCCTTCTCAAAATTGACCGTGACTGATACTGGCGTGCGTTAACAAAGGAAGATAGCAATGTCGCAACCGTATATCGGTGAAATCAGATTGTTCGCTGGAAATTTCGCCCCTTCGGGGTGGGCAACGTGTGACGGGCAGCTAATGGCTATCGCGGAGAACGACGCGCTGTTTAACCTGATTGGGACAACCTTCGGTGGCGATGGCCAAACTACTTTTGCAATGCCCGATATGCGCGGACGAATCCCCGTTCATTTGAGCGGCACGAATCCTTTGGGCATCAAAACCGGTACTGAAACCGTAACGCTTTTTGCAACACAGATTCCCCCACACACGCATGATCTGCGCGCAGGAGCGGGTGGCACCAAAACGTCATCGCCCGCCAATGCCTACTTTGCGTCCGGCGGCACGCAGCAGTACGTCAGCAATCGCATCTCAACGCTGTCAGGCACATTGCAGGGTGGCCTTGCGTCAGCTGGCGGTAACCAGCCTCACGACAACATGATGCCGTATGTTGCACTGAACTTCATCATCTCGCTGTTCGGTATTTTTCCTTCGCAAAACTAGGTGCGCCGTGTCTGATCCATTTCTCGCTGAAATCAGGATATTCGGGTTCAATTTTGCGCCCAAAGGCTGGGCGCTTTGCAATGGCCAATTGATGCCGATCAGCCAGAACACGGCGCTGTTCTCGCTCCTCGGCACCAATTACGGCGGTAACGGCCAATCGACATTCGGGTTACCAAATTTGCAAGGGCGCGCTGTGATGCATCCAGGGCAAGGCCAGGGATTGAACAATCGTGTATTGGGAGAAGTCGGCGGTAGTGCGAACGTAGCGCTGCTCGCAAGCGAGCTACCTTCACACGGCCATGGTGTGGTCGTTGCGGCAACTAACGATGCAATAGCCGACCGCAGCAATGCCACTGGTAACGTACTTGCCAAACCAGTCGATTCCTCATACGCCGCAGGTGGAAACAATACCGCAATGAGCGCAGGTTCGACCAGCGTTAGCGGATCATCTTTCGCGCACAACAATATGCAGCCCTATCTGGTGATGAATTTTTGTATCGCGCTGCAAGGTATTTTCCCTCCGCGCTCATGAATGCTGAACATGAAAAGCAAGAATAAAAACACAAGGTTGATACCAATGAAGCGGCCATCTTGTCTGCTGACAATTTTCGTTGCCCTCTTCATAAGCAGCCCGTCAACAGCATCCATACTCACGGTCACAAACCTCAACGACGCTGGCGCAGGTTCGCTGCGTGCAAGCGTAGCCACTGCCGTCGCAAATGACAGCATTGTGTTCACGCCAACCGGCATCATCGTCTTGACAAGCCCCATCAGCATCGCCGTTCCAATCACGATCTCCGGCCCCGGCGCGAATCTGCTTGCGATCTCCGGCAACAACGTCACGCGCATTTTCAATGTTTCTTCGACAGCTACCATTAGCGGCCTGACGCTGCAAAACGGTTTGGCCAACAACGTCGCATTGCGCGGCGGTGCCATCAACAACACGGGCTCGCTCACACTCGATGGTGTCGCGTTAAAAGCGAATGTTGCCTTCGATGGTGGCGGTGCGATTTACAACGAGAGCGTCAGCGGCGCCACCGGTCAGCTCAAGATCAAAAACAGCCAGCTCTCGGGAAATTCGGTGAGCGATTTTTCGGGCATTGGTGGTGGTGCGATTCTGAGCACCAGTCTGATCGGTACTGCGGCATCGGTCACCATTGTAAACTCCACCATCACTGGCAACAGCGCGAACGCGGGTGCGCTCGGCATGACCGGTGGTGGGATTTACTATGCGAATGGCGCGTTGAAACTCGTGAGCAGCACTGTGTCGGGCAACAATGCCGGCATTGCCGGTGGCGATATTCATCAAGCAAGTGTCGCCAACACCGCGCTCTCGCTTCGAAATTCAATCGTCTCCGGCGGAGTGATCGCCGCTGCCGGCGCGACGCCGGATGACACCGATATTTTCCAGCCGCTCACCGCGCCCATGGCATCACTCGGCTACAACATTGTCACCAATCGCTCCGCTGGCACGCCCTACGCGTTGAACGATGCGGCGAATGGCACCAATCCGCTTTTGGGTGCGCTCGCTGCAAACGGTGGCCCGACACAAACACTGCTGCCCGGCCCGATGTCGCAAGCATTTTCATTTGTACCGCTCGCCTCGTGTGTGGATGACCTTGGCACCGCGCTCTTGCGCGATCAGCGCAATGTGCTGCGCCAGGCTGGCGGTGCAACGGCCTGCGACGCAGGTGCTGCCGAATCCATCCGTCTCGCCGCCGTGCAATCGCGCAAGCGCCACGCGGGAATTGACCGCGACATTCTGATCGACAAGACCGCATCAATCAGCGGCAACGTGACCGTCGAGCCACGCACAATCGGTACGGGTCATCAGATCGTGCTCCAGTTTACCGGGCCGATTAGCCAGCCCGGTACTGCCAGCATTCTGAATTCGTCACTGGTTTCCATCGGTAGCGCGACGCCTGTCATCAACCCGGCAAACAACAGTGAAATTATCGTCACGCTGGCTGGTGTCGCTGACAACAAGCGCGGTACCGTAACGTCGATCAATCCCGGTGGTTCAGGTCTCGCATTCCCCGTTTCGATCGGCTTTTTGCTTGGTGATGTCAACGGCCTTCGCGCGGTCAATGCGAGCGACATCAGCGGTGTGAAAGCGCGAGTAGGGCAGTCGATTGACAACAGCAATTTCAAATTCGACGTAAACGTTTCAGGCGCGATTGACCCTGCTGATGTCTCGGCGGTGAAAGCAAGGTCGGGTTTGGTGCTTGCGCCATAGAATTGAGAAACACTAGCATTGGCGCGGCTTCCAGGCCGAAATACCTCCTAAAGCCGCGCAGAATGGCGTTCCGGCCCCTGTTTTGCGAAGAGCGCTCAGCGTTTCCGTGCCAACGTAAGCCCGTCCCCAATCGGCAGCATCGAAATATCAACGCGCTCATCGCGATGCAGTTTGCTGTTGAGCGCCTGCAACGCTGCCGTGTCGGCGTCCACTGCGGGCATGGCGACTTTACCGCTCCACAAAGTGTTGTCGATGGCGATTAGCCCACCAGTGCGCAGCAGCGTCAGGCAGCGTTCGTAATAGCCGTCGTAGCCGCTCTTGTCGGCGTCGATAAACGCAAAGTCATATCGGCCCTGCTCGCCTGCTTTGATGCGCGCGTCGAGCGTTGAAAGTGCGGGGGCGAGTTGCAAATCGATTTTGTGCGCGACGCCAGCCGCTTTCCAGTGCGGTACGCCGACGCGCGTGTATTCGTCGCTGATATCGCAGGCGAGCAACTTACCGTCGTCTGGTAAAGCGAGTGCAACGGAGAGCGCGCTGTAACCGGTGAATACACCGATCTCAATCGTGCGCCGTGCGCCGATCAGCCGAATCAGCAGCGCCATGAATTGTCCCTGCTCAGGCGAGATTTGCATCACCGCGTGCGGATGCGTGCGGGTCGCCTCACGGAGTGCGATCTGCGCCGGGTGTTCGCGCAGCGAGTGGCTCAACAGGTATTGGTAAATGGTATCGTCAAGGTTCAGGGTACGACTGGACATGGTATGAACTCCTCAAATCATTACGTTATGCGACACACAATCGGATTGTATTACCTAGTCAAGATCGCCAGCAACGCGATCACCGTCCCGCCGTACGCAACCGTGGAAATCACAATTGCGGCGGTCGTCTCGCGTTCAGCGACGTTGTAGCGCTGCGCAAACAAAAGTGGGTTTGCCCCAACCGGCAGTGCCGCGCAAAGAACTGTCACCGCCGCGACGGTTGGTTCCAATGGCACCAGCCAGTAAGCAACAATCGCGACCAGCATGGGATGAACGATAAGTTTCACCGCACTTTGCGCGAGCGCCGGTTTGACCACGCCCTCAACGCCGTAATGCGCCATCGAAAGGCCGATCAGCACCAGGCATAACGGCACCGCTGCCTGCGCAAGTATGACGAGCGTGGCGTCCACCGGGCCGGCAAGCGGGAGCTTCAACATATTCCATAGAAAGCCTGCAACCACCGGCAGGATGACCGGATGAATGAGCGTTTGTTTGAACATCGGCAAGAGCACGGCTGCGATCGATTCGGCGGTCTTGCTTTGATCACGCCGTGCCCACTCGATCATGACGGTGGCTGTGGTCAACATCACCAAACCATGCACCGCGATGATGGCGGCGTGAATCGCAAGCCCGGCCTCGCCGAACGCTGCAAACACCACCGGAATGCCGATCTGCACGGTGTTGCCGAACGTGACCGAGAGTGCGCGCACCACCGCGATATCGGCGGCGACTTGTCGCCTCCGTTCAAACACGACCACTAACATCATCAGCAGTGCCGTTGGCACAAAGAACACCGCGAGCGCGCCAAATTGCAGGCTGGCTAAATCAATGCGCGCAGTGGTGCGAAACAGCAGCGCCGGCACGAACAAGTAGAACGCCACGTTGGAAATCCCGCGCGTGACCTGTCCGCTATCGAAGGCCTTGCTACGGCCGAAAAAATATCCGGCTAAGGCCAGAAGAATAATCGGCAGGAGTTTTTCGGCGAGAGCGGTCATGGGAATAGTTGTGCTGCCGATCAAAAGTACAGGCGCAATGCCAACCCGCCTACCGCCACTACAACAAAAACGGTACCAGTTTTTTCTTCACGCCAACGTTTTTCAGCGTGACGTAACGCGGTAGTCCACTTTCATATGGCGGATAGGCCTCGCCTTCGATCAGCGGCTGCAGATAATTGCGGCATTTTTGCGTGATGTGAAAACCGTCTGCCGTAATGAAATCGCGCGGCATTTTCTTTTCCTGGTTGGCAACTTCTGAGAGTGGCACCGGGACAATTTCCCATTGGTATGGTTTGGTTTTTACGCGCTTGATGGCGGGCATCACGCCGTTCATACCTTGCACGGCGTATTCCACCGCCGCCTTGCCAACCGCGTAACTCTGCAGCACATCGGTCTTTGAGGCGACATGGCGCGCGGCGCGTTGTAGGTAATCCGCCACAGCCCAGTGGTATTTCAATTTCAGTTCACGCTTCACCATGTCTGCAATGAATGGTGCAACGCCACCGAGCTGCGCGTGACCGAAGGCATCGACCAACCCGGATTCGGAGACGAATTTACCGTCGGTATTGCGAATGCCTTCCGAAACACCGACTGCGCAGAAGCCGTGCTTCTTCACACACTCGTCCACGCGCGCAAGAAATTTTTGCGACTCGAACGCAATTTCTGGGAACAATAAAATCTGTGGTGCGTCAGCCGCTTTTTCTGCTGCGAGTCCACACGCGGCCGTAATCCAGCCCGCGTGGCGACCCATAACTTCCAGCACGAAAACCTTGGTGGACGTTCGCGCCATCGAGACCACGTCGAGTCCCGCCTCGCGCATGCTCACTGCAACGTACTTTGCCACCGAGCCAAAACCGGGGGAACAATCGGTGATCGGCAGGTCGTTGTCCACCGTTTTAGGCACATGCACGGCGACGAGTGGATAGCCCATCGATTCACTCAGTTGCGAAATTTTCAGGCAGGTGTC
>JANYFH010000140.1 GCA_025362705.1 Betaproteobacteria bacterium | reverse complement strand
ACGAGCAGGCAAGCCGAATCGAAATGACTTCTGAAACGCGCAGCGACGCAATTGAAAACGCCCTCTCGCCAGAGACGTTGGCATTTTTTCATCGCTGCCTGAACGAGCTCACGATGGGATTCAAAGCATTGCCGGACAAACCGGACGAAACGACGACGGCAACGCTTGCGGCGCTTTGGCACACCGCTGCTGGCAGGCCAATTTCAGTACAACGCGCAGCGATGGAGGTACTGCCCGAGTTAGGCCAAGATGAGATTGCAAAGCTAAATACGCTCTTACGCGAGCGCATAGCTGGTATGCCCCTGGCTTACCTTACCGGTCGACAGCAATTCATGGGCGTGGAGCTCTTTGCAACAGCTGACGCACTTATTCCGCGCGAGGAGACCGCATTACTAGGCGACACCGCGCTCACGCAGCTACGCGCAATTGTGCGCGAGCGAGGCCACGCCAAGGTAATTGACGTCTGCACGGGATCAGGCAATCTTGCGCTGGCGCTGGCATGGCACGAGCCATGCGCACGCGTCTGGGGTGCTGATCTCTCCGAGGAAGCCGTCATGCTGGCGCGGCGCAATCTGGCACACGTTGATTTGGCCGATCGCGTCGAGTTTCGTTGCGGCGATCTTCTGTCTCCATTTGATACGCCGGAGTTTCATGGCTGCGTCGATTTGCTAGTCTGTAACCCACCTTATATTTCAAGCGGGAAAGTCGATGGCATGGCGAATGAAATCATCGGGTTTGAACCGCGAATGGCGTTCGACGGCGGCCCACTTGGGATTCGAATTTTGTTGCGCCTTATTGCCGAGGCACCGCGATACTTGCGTGACGGCGGTTGGCTGGCGTTTGAAATTGGTCTGGGACAGGGGCAGGGGATTCGCAAACGGTTTGAGCAAAACGGTCGTTATGCGGACGTCCATCAGATAGCCGATAAACTCGGCCAGACCAGAACGATACTAGCGCGCCTGAAGGTGCCCACCAAGCAATTGCGACACATACGAAGTCACGATAATGGACATGAATATGTCGTCGCCGTGGCGGCGGTACACAATGAAAGAGAACGAATTTGCGCACTTTGGCGTACCGGTTTGAACGCCGCAAACTTGTATGAAGCAAAATTCGATTGGTACTATCGAAATACGCCGGAGGGCACCCCGGATGTTTTGTTTTTGCACCACGGGGGCGACACCGAAGCCGTCGGCGTTGCTGCTGCGGGGCACCGCAGGATGCGATTCAATGGTTCGACAATAACGACTGGGGTACTGGTGGATTTTGTCGTTCGACCCGAACATAGAATCCTGTTTCCGGCTTTGTTTCTGCAAAAGGAAATGCACAGATTCGCACTACAAACACACGCTATCATCTGGGGTATGCCCAACCCAAAAGCGACTGCGGTCTTTAGTCGCGCGGGATACACGTGTATTGGCCAGATGGTACGTTACGTCTGTGTAATCCGTTCGGCATCCTATCTGGCGCGGTACCTCCCGCAGTGGCTTAGCCGCGTGATCGGACCCGCCATTGATGTGGTGCGGCGGGGTGTGGATCTGTTCTCCAATTTCAGCACGCGCCGCTTTGTATCGTGCTGGCAAGATCGTCCTGACGCGCGTTTCAACGACCTTTGGCAACGTAGTGCCGCACCCAACCAGCTCATGGGCGTACGTGATGTGCAATATTTGACATGGCGATTCAGCGACTGTCCATTTCATACGCATTCTTTTCTGACGCTTGTGTCAACGGTCAACGACCAGCTCGTCGGCTACGCTGCTTGCGAAAAGACGCAACAAACGTTTCATGTGAGCGATTTTCTGGTTGATTCAAACGCGTTGGATGCGGCAATGCACCTCTGGCAGGAGGTGAAACTGGAGGCGTTTCGCGCTGGCTATGCGAGTCTCTCGACTCAGTTCCTGGGTAGCAAACTCGTGCAACAGGATCTAAAACGTGCTGGTCTTGTAAAACGCGAACAGAGTCCTGTATTTACAGCCAGCTCTGATCGGTCGCCGCCTCTGCTGCGCGACACAAATTGGTATCTTACGCGCGCGGATCTCGATGTTTAACGACAGGAAATTGCAACATTGCTGCCGTCTATGCACGTGATGCAGGAACGTCACAGCGCCTATCGCCCGGACATCGACGGCTTGCGCGCAATTGCTGTGTTAGCAGTGGTCGGCTACCACGCCTTTCCCGGCATCATCAGGGGCGGCTTCGTTGGTGTCGATGTTTTTTTTGTGATTTCGGGGTTCCTGATTTCCAGTTTCATCCTCACGGAAATTCACGTCGGCAATTTCAGCCTTACCAATTTCTATGCGCGCCGTATTCGGCGCATTTTTCCTGCGCTTATCCTGGTCACGAGCGCGACACTGGCTTTTGGTTGGTACGCACTTTCCCAATCGGAATACATCGAACTCGGCAAACTGACCGTGGCAAGCGCGGCATTTGTTGCGAATTTTGCGCTGTGGGACGCATCCGGATATTTCAATATTGCGGCGGAATTTAAGCCACTTTTACACCTTTGGTCTCTTGGAATTGAGGAACAGTTTTACATCATATGGCCGATCCTGTTAACCCTGTTTTGGAGAAAGTGGAAGCGAATTCAAACGGCCATATTTGCGCTCGTGCTTTTGTCATTTGCACTGAATATTTTTTTGATGCAGCGCGACCCTGTGGCGGCATTTTTCTTGCCTTTTAGCCGATTTTGGGAGCTTCTTCTTGGTGCATTTCTGGCCTACAAAAACATGGCCACCGCCGGAACCGATGAATCCAGGAAGACTGTGAACGCGCCTGCCAAAGCACGCGCGTTGCTGCGTAACGTAATTTCTGTTATTGGCTTGCTGCTTATCTTAGGATCAGTATTACTCCTAAGAAAGGACATGGCTTATCCGGGATGGTGGGTCTTGCTGCCAACGGTTGGAACATTGCTGCACATATGGGCGGGCCCAAATGCATGGCTGAATCGGGCAATTTCGGGACACCGTATGCTCGTATTCATTGGTCTGATCAGCTACCCACTATATCTCTGGCATTGGCCAATGATTGCCTACATCAAAATTCTGGGTTTCGATTGGAGCGTCAATGCTATACGTACGCTAAAAGCATGCGCCGTCATTGTTGCCGGCATTGCGGCCTGGCTTACCTACCAATATGTGGAAAAACCGATACGCCGCGCCAAGTATCTGACACATGTTCCGTCTCTTTGCATTGCGATGAGCTTCATCATGACGCTGGGAATCGTTGTTTATGTAGCTGAAGGTTTTGTCGGTCGTTTCAGCGATACGGAAAGACAAGTCTTAAAGATCGCAAACGATGCTGCAACGGGGTACGATGAAAACTATCGCAACGGGACCTGCCTTTTGCGGCGCGATCAAAGTTTTCACGACTTTTCCCCAGCTTGCTTTGCCAAGTTTGGTGCAGATGAAATCGCGGGCGGCG
>JANYFH010000118.1 GCA_025362705.1 Betaproteobacteria bacterium | reverse complement strand
GCCGGATGGTGCCCAATCAGGGCCAAGACTAATCGACAACCCAGCGCGTTTGGCGGCGGCGACGTTGGCGGTTTTGCCATAGAGCATGAAATTCGAAAGTGGCGACCAGACCAGCTTGGCACCGATTTTGGCCATTTCGATCAGCTGTGATTCTGTCAACCCAACGCCGTGAATGGCGATCAATTCTGGGCCGAGCAAACCGCTGTCCTTGATACTGTTGAATTCGCCTGCCATGCGTGATGAGGCGCCCTCAGCAAGATGAACAACCAGAAGCCCTTTCGCTTTTTCGGCCTGCATTTCTGCCCATGATTTGGCACTATTACCGATATCGACACGGCTGATCGCCACCCGTTCTTCCACGCGGGAAAATTCAACATTGCGGACCAGGCATTCTTCGCGGGCGTGCACCATGCTGACGGAAGTCCCGAACAACGGTGGGCTGCCGCCAGGCAGTTCCTTGAAATTTCCATACTTGCCAGGCAAGAGCCCTCGATTGAGCGCGCCACCGCCTTGTATGGAAGTGGTGCCGCCAGCGAGCGCTTTGTATTCGCCATAGCGGCCAATTTCCAGACCCAAATCGAAATAGTAGGCGCGCGTCATCAGCTCCTGCGGGTAAGTGATGCGCTTGTTGTAAATTTCGTCATACCAGCGCCACTCGTAGCGATCAGCGTATTTCCTCTTGATCGGCATCAGCGGATAGATGCCGTAATCGGGATGATTGTGCAAGTCGATCATGCCAGGATAAATTGCTCCCTTGGTTTCAATGGTCAGTGCGTCTTTTGCCGCATCGGGAAGCGACTCACCCGCTTTGGCGATTGCCATGATTTTTCCGTTGGCCAGCCACACGCGGCCATTTGGCAAAACATCGCCCGCATCGTTCATCGTCACTACTTTGCCTTTGATAATCAGGCCAGTATCCGGCTTCCACTGTGCGTATGCGGTGCCGTAAAGTGAATTCACAATTAACCAGAATAGTGGAAACAAGTTTTTGTATGTCATGGGTGTTTCCTTTTGCTGAAAATGTATGCGCCGCATTTTTCCAATAATATCGCGATCAGACCTTCATCCTTCATCGTTATTTTATTAACTCCGTGCCAAAGCCACTCTCAGGTTCAACCCAGCTAGATTTTTTTGGTCTTCCCGAGCCCGGAAAACGTAGCGACGCACCCAACCCTGCAGCAAAAACCAAACGCGTAACGGCGCCTCCGTCCGACAAGGCCGCAAAGGTGACGGCTACCACTGCTTCAGCTGCGCTTTTTGCACTTGGCCAGGCGTTGCCCGCTGCGCTGCATCTGGGTACCTCATCGTGGTCGTATCCGGGGTGGAAGGGCTTGATCTATGAAGGTGAATTCAGTCCTGCCCAACTGGCGCGCGATGGTCTCGCCGCTTACGGCAAGCATCCGCTTATGCGTACCGTAAGTATCGACCGTACGTTTTATGCGCCCATCGGCCAAGACGTATACGCGCGATACGCATCGCAGGTACCGGAAGGATTTCGTTTCCTGATCAAAGCGCCGATGGCAATCACCAGCTCGTATGTGCGCTCCGATACCGGCGAGACCAGTGACAGCCCGTATTTTCTGGATGCCGAATACGCTGTCAAGGAATTTGTCACGCCCTGCACAGCCGGGCTGGGTGCGAAATGCGGCCCGCTGGTATTCCAATGCCCGCCACAAGGCCGCGCAACCACCCGCAACCCGGATCCGTTCATCAACCGGCTATATCGCTTCCTGAAAGCGCTGCCGCAGGGTGTGCTGTATGCCGTCGAGGTTCGCGACCCCGAATTATTGACCGATCGTTTTTTCAAATGCCTCAATGCCACCGGCGTGAGGTTTTGTGTGGCCAGTCACGCCCGCATGCCAACGCCACGCGAACAAATTGAACGCTCACTTTCGATGGATGCAGGCCCTTTCATCGTGCGCTGGAGCCTGCATGCCGGCTTCAAATACGAGACCGCCAAAGCCAAATATTTTCCCTTTAACAAAATCGTCGATGAGGATCCCGAAAGCCGCGAGAGTTTGGCGCAGGAATGTGTTCGGACGCTGGCTGCCGGGTTTCCGGTCTACGTCGTCATCAACAACAAAGCCGAAGGTTCCGCGCCGCTCAGCGTTGAAAAACTCGCCCAACGCTTTGTCGAAATCAGCGCCAATTTGCGCACCAAGGCTTGAAAAGCGCGGTGTCAACGCCATTTACTGGCAATGTTGGAAAACCTGTTTCGGCCCTTGTTTCGATCAACGACGCGTGCGTTTCGCAAAGCACGTGCGCTGACATCGCGCAAAGTTGCGCTTATCGATCTGGCCGCATGGAATGATGCGACCAAAGATTATCAATTTGTAAAACGATTGACGGTTGAGGAGAAGCGGCGCCTGCGTTTGATCGCGTCAGATTTCCTTGCCAGAAAAACATTCGCCGGCGCGGCCGGATTGCAAATCAACGAGTTGATGCGCATACAGATCGCTGCACAGGCGTGCATTCTAATCCTCGAACTCGATGTCGATTATTACGATGGCTGGCGTGAAATCATTGTGTATCCAGGCCAGTTCGCGAAGACGCACGACGTGATTGACGAATTCGGTGTCGTTCACACCACGCGCGATCCGCTCGCGGGCGAGGCATGGCTGGGCGGGCCGGTAGTGTTGTCCCACGCCGATGTTGCGCATACCGAACATGCGGTCGACCGTGGCGACGGCTACAACGTCGTCATCCACGAATTTGCGCATAAGCTGGATATGCTCAACGGTGAAGCGAATGGCTATCCACCGCTGCATCGCGGCATGAGCAAAGAGACCTGGAAGCGCAGTTTTCTTGCGGCGTATCTTGCCTTTTGCAAACAGGTAGATGAAGCCGATGCACTTGCCAAAACGGATGGTGGGAGAGCGCTTGATGCTTTGCCAGTAGACCCATACGCGGCGGAGAATCCGGCAGAATTTTTCGCGGTAATCTCGGAAGTATTTTTTGAATTGCCCGAAGCGGTCTATGCTGGATTCCCGGTCGTCTATCAGCAACTCAAGGCGTTCTATAAGCAGGATCCATTAGCCCGGCACGCACTATGAAAATTTGCGTCAAAGCGGGTAGTCGTCTATCATTCGCTCCTTGCTGGAGAGGTGGATGAGCGGTTTAAGTCACACGCCTGGAAAGCGTGCGTAGGTTAATAGCCTACCGCGGGTTCGAATCCCGCCTTCTCCGCCAGATTAGTGTTCAAAATGATTCAAAGAAGTCCACAAACCCCCGGCCTAGCTGGGGGTTTTGCTTTCTGGTAGGCCGATAAGGTTTTTTAACGTCCG
>JANYFH010000108.1 GCA_025362705.1 Betaproteobacteria bacterium | reverse complement strand
CCGTCGCGCCGATGCAAGATAAAATAACCGCTGTCTCGAAAGAGGTGGCGGTTTTTTTATCCACAGCTTATCTACTGATATCCACAACTTATACAGACATGACGAGTCTCAATCACACCGTCTTTTCCGTTGCAGTGGCATGAGCGCAGTGACAGAATCCCCGCTCAAGTTTTCCCGCATCGACGTTAGCCTCTAAAAACCAAAGACCAATCCCGAATGGCCGCCAATCCCTCCGTCGTACCGCTCTATTCGCACGACTCCGGAGACCCGCAAATCTCGGCGTTGAAGCTGCCACCGCACTCGATCGAGGCGGAGCAATCAGTGCTTGGTGGATTGCTGCTGAACAACGAAGCCTGGGACCGCATCGGCGATATCGTCAGCGATGAAGATTTTTATCGTGACGACCATCGCCGCATTTATCGGCACATTTCCAAGCTGATTGAAAACAACAAGCCGGCCGATGTCCTTACCGCAGCGGAGTCATTGCAGCTCGCGGGCGAATTGCAGGGTGTGGGCGGCATCAGCTATCTGCAGAGTCTTTCTGAAGGCACGCCGAGTGCGGCCAACATTCGTCTCTACGCCGAGATCGTTCGCGAGCGCGCGATCACCCGCCGCCTCGCCCGTGTAGGCGAAGAAATCGCCGACGCCGCCTATGTGCCGAATGGCCGCGAAGCGCGTCAATTGCTCGACGAAGCCGAGAAAAAAATATTCGATATCGCCGAGATGGGGCGAAAGCACGGCCAGGGATTCATGTCGATGTCGGGCCTGCTGGCCGACGTAATGACGCGTCTGGATGAACTCTCGAAAAATCCATCGTCCGTCACCGGCAAAGCAACAGGCTTCGTTGATCTCGATGAAATGACCTCCGGTATGCAGGATGGCGACCTCATCATCCTCGCGGGCCGCCCGAGTATGGGCAAAACCGCGATGGCGCTAAACATCGCTGAACACGTCGCGCTGGGGCTGGGCCTTCCGGTGCTGATCTACTCGATGGAGATGGGAGGCACGCAGATCGCCGGTCGTTTTTTGAGTTCCATTTCAAAGGTTGACCAACAGCGGCTGCGTACCGGTCGACTGGAACCGCGCGACTGGGATCGCCTGAATGTCGGTTTCGCAAAACTCAACGACGCGCCAATTCATATCGACGAAACCCCCGCGCTCACCGCGCTCGAATTGCGCGCACGTGCACGCCGCATGTGGCGCCAGTACATGGGCCTAGGCTTGATCGTGGTGGACTACCTGCAACTGATGTCTGCGTCTACATCAGGCGAGAACCGCGCGACCGAGATTTCCGAAATTTCGCGTTCGCTCAAAGCACTAGCTAAAGAATTGAAAGTGCCCATCGTTGCACTTTCACAATTAAATCGCTCGCTCGAGCAACGCCCGAACAAACGCCCGGTGATGTCGGACCTGCGCGAATCGGGTGCGATCGAGCAGGATGCAGATGTGATTTTGTTCATTTACCGCGATGAGGTTTATAACCCGGAGAGTGCGGAAAAAGGCACGGCCGAAATCATTATCGGCAAACAGCGTAATGGGCCGATTGGTACCATTCGTTTGACCTTCGTTGGACAGAATACCAAGTTTGAGAATTACGCGGGACCGCAAGGGAATAGCCAAGGTTACTGAGCGCAGTCCGATAGTGGTTATCGGATGGCATAATCAGCCGCAGAAGATATTCATCTCCGGAAGAATGCCACTCTCATGACCCGCCCGATCCGCGCCGAAATTTCACTCTCAGCATTGCGCCACAACTATGCGCTCGCCAAGTCGAAAGCGCCGCGCACAAAAGTATTTGCCGTTGTCAAAGCCAATGCCTACGGCCACGGCTTCAAGCGCGTCGCAGCAGCATTGCCGGATGCCGATGGCTTTGCCACGCTTGAGCTGGATTCCGCAGTTCAGTTGCGCGACGCAAAAATCGAATCGCCAATTCTCTTGCTCGAAGGATTTTTCAGCGAAAAGGAATTGCCGACCTACGTGCAACAAAATTTCATGCCGGTCGTGCGCGATCTTGAACAGGTCAAACAGATCACGGGTGCCACGCTCACCAGGCCGCTGGATATTTTTCTGAAATTCAATACCGGCATGAACCGGCTGGGTCTCAAAGGCCCGCTCTCGGGCTACGCGATCAACATGGCTGCATCGCACCGCAATTTTGGCGCGGTAACGTTGATGACGCATTTTGCGAGCGCCGATGCTGCAGAGGGCGTCGCCGCACAACTCTCCAGATTCGAAGATATCGTCAAAGCCGCCAAGCCGGTGTTCGGCAAGAAACCATTTGGGCAAAGCGTGGCAAATTCCGCCGCGCTCCTGCGTTTCCCCGAAACCCACCGCGATTGGGCGCGCCCCGGCATCATGCTATATGGTTCATCGCCATTTGCTGATGCCAGCGCTGAATCTCTGGGCCTCAAGCCGGTAATGGCGCTGCGCAGCGAGATCATCGGTGTGCAAGCGCTCGATGTGGGCGACAGTGTCGGCTACGGCGGTATCTTTACTGCAAAAAAGAAAATGCGCGTTGGCATTGTGGCCTGCGGCTACGCAGATGGCTACCCGCGCCATGCGGCCGGCAGCAATGAACACGGCACGCCCGTAATCGTGAGCGGCAAACGCACCCGCACCATTGGCCGCGTCTCGATGGACATGCTTGTCGTTGATCTCACCGATATGCCACATGTGCACATCGGTGCGCCAGTGACGCTGTGGGGCGAGGGTTTGTCGGCGGATGAAGTCGCGGCGGCATCGGGGACGGTATCGTATGAATTGTTTTGCGCCATCGCGCCGCGCGTGCCCATACGCGAAGTAGATTGAGTATGGCCAAGCAAAAAAAATCAACGCCCGCAAAGAAACCTGAAACGCCAGAAGGCACCGCACGCACGCGCATCAAGCACTATCTGATACAGCGCTTCTACACGCGCTTTCACATGTCGCTGATTCTCATGAGTGCGGGCTTTGCAGCCATGCTTGGCAATTGGGCGTTGCTGCGTGCTGGCCTCGGTGCTATGTGGCTGCGTTACCCCATTACCATCAGCCTGGCGTATCTGACCTTCCTCGCCGGCGTGTGGCTGTGGCTGCAGTACGCAGGGTTCAGGCGCGAACACGCGCCGGGGCGATCGCTTGATGGCGATGTGCCGGACGGGAATTTGTTGCCCGGCGGCGGCGGAGGCGGATCGGCGGATATAGGCGAAATTGCAAGTGGCGGCAGCAGCTTCGATGGCGGTGGTGCAGCAGGTGAGTGGGCCGAGGTCAATCCGGTTCAGGCGTTTACCAGCAGCGGCTCGCCAAACGTGTCGACGAGCGCGGGTGGCGGCAGCGATACATTTGGCGGAATCGGCAAGAATCTAGGTGATTTTTTTGATCTCGACGGTGAAGCAATCGTGCTGATTGTGCTGGCGCTTTTGCTGATTTGTTCCGTGTTGATCCTCTCCGGCTACATCGTCTGGTTTGCACCGGATATTCTGGGCGAGGCCGTGTTCGGCGCGACGCTGGCAGGCAGCCTTGCGCGCACGGCAAAGCGCCAGGACAACGAGGGCTGGGTAATGGGCGTCGTGAAAAAAACATGGTGGCCTTTTGCGATTGTTTTTACCGCTGCGCTGGCGTTCGCGATTTATGCAGCGATTCATTATCCGGGCGCGAAAACGTTTGGCGAGGCGAAGGCGGCGGCATCCTGAAATCGTGCATTTCACCTCGACGGCGCTTGCATTTTCCATATTTCCTTGCGTAGAATGGTACTGTAATTATATTCAGTGCTAACTCCGTTATTTCCGCTGAGAAAAACGTGCCCACAAATCTCAAGCTCGACGATAAATTAATTAAGTTAGCCAAATCGTTGGGTAATCACCGCAAAAAAAAAGAGGCGGTTACGGTTGCGCTACAAGAATATGTTCAACGCCTGCAGCAACGCAAAGCTGTCGCTGCGTTTGCGGCTATTGATTTCCATTCCCAGTTCGACGAGAAGCGCAATCGCCGATCAAACTGAGTATGCCGGTTGACTGAATTGACTCGTTCATGGCAAAACCAAAAACAATCTACTCCTGCACCGAATGCGGCGGCCAAAGCCCGAAGTGGCAAGGGCAATGCCCGCACTGCAACGCGTGGAACTCGCTGATCGAAGGCGTGGCCGAAACCGCCAGCGCCAATCGCTATTCCACACTCGCGGGCGTCAACGCCGAGCGCGGCAAGGTGCAGTCACTCACAAAAGTTCGCGCTGAAGACGTACCGCGCCGTCCCACCGGCATCGGTGAATTCGACCGCGTGCTCGGCGGTGGCCTGGTAGAAGGCGGCGTCGTATTGATCGGCGGCGATCCGGGCATTGGCAAATCGACGTTGCTGTTGCAGGCGCTCTCCGCTGTCTCTGGCGGCGCCTCGGTGCTCTACGTGAGCGGCGAAGAATCCCCGCAGCAGATCGCCATGCGCGCCAAGCGCCTCACGCTCGATACGCATGATGTCAACCTGCTCGCCGAAATCGAGCTCGAAAAAATCCTCGCCACACTTGCCGCCGAAAAGCCGCAAGTCGCCGTCATCGATTCCATCCAGACCGTTTACTCCGCCGCGCTCACCTCCGCCCCCGGCTCGGTCGCGCAGGTGCGCGAGTGTGCGGCGCATCTCACACGCTACGCCAAATCCAGCGGCACCACCATCGTGCTGGTGGGGCATGTGACGAAGGAGGGCGCGCTGGCCGGCCCGCGTGTGCTGGAGCACATGGTCGATACGGTGCTCTATTTCGAAGGCGACACGCACTCCAGCTTCCGCCTCATCCGCGCCATCAAGAACCGCTTCGGTGCCGTCAACGAAATCGGCGTCTTTGCCATGACCGAGAAGGGCCTGCGCGAAGTCACCAACCCCTCGGCGATTTTTCTGTCGCAGCACGATCATCAAGTGGCCGGCAGCTGCGTGATGGTCACGCAGGAAGGCACGCGGCCGCTGCTGGTGGAAATCCAGGCACTGGTCGATGAGAGCCACGGCATGAACCCTAAACGCCTCTCCGTCGGCCTAGAACAGAACCGCCTCGCCATGCTGCTCGCCATCCTGCACCGCCACGCGGGGCTCGCGGTATTCGATCAGGATGTGTTCATCAACGCAGTCGGTGGTGTGCGCATCGATGAACCGGGCGCCGATCTGGCCGTGCTGCTCGCCATCGTTTCCAGCTTCAAGAACAAGCCGCTACCGGCCAAGCATGTTGTGTTTGGTGAAGTGGGGCTGGCGGGAGAAGTGCGGCCGGTACAGCGCGGGCAGGAGCGGCTGCGCGAGGCGGCCAAGCTCGGGTTCACGCATGCCATTGTGCCGAAGGCGAATAAGCCGAAGCAGAAGATTGAGGGGTTGGAGATTTTTGCCGTTGAAAGAGTCGAGCAGGCGGTGGAGTATTGCCGGGGCGGATGAGCGGCTGATTCGTTGACAAAATATGCCTGTTATAGAATAATTTGATGCTATTCGAGACCGACAAGCCATTGAAGTGGATGGGAAGCAGCAAGCGCGACCTGTTATCTATGCCAGTGGCGGTTCGCCGGTTGTTTGGTCATGCGCTGGATTTCGCGCAGAAGGGAAAACAGCACAAGGATGCTTTTGTCCTGAAGGGATTCGGCAGTGCTGGCGTATTGGAAATCGTCGACGATGACGAGGGTGGAACGTATCGCGCCGTTTACACGGTCAAGTTCAAAGATGTCGTTTTTGTGCTGCACGTATTCCAGAAGAAAAGCAGATCGGGAATCGCAACGCCAAAACCAGATATGGAACTCATTCGATTGCGGCTGCGAGCAGCCGAAGCCATGGCAAAGGAAATGCAAAATGAAAAAACGAATTGTTGAAGGCGTGGAAATCCACGAAAGCAGCGGAAATGTATTCGCCGATCTGGGTCTTCCGAACGCGGAAAAACTCTTGATCAAGTCCGGACTGGTCATCAAGATCAGCGAGGCCATTCGCAAGCAGGGTCTCACGCAGGTTGAAGCTGGCGAGCGAATGGGTCTGCCGCAGGCAAAAGTCTCCCTGATGTTGCGTGGGCAATTTCAGAATATTTCAGAGCGGAAATTGATGGATTGTCTGAATCGCCTGGGCTACGACATTGAAATCAAGGTCAAGCCCACAAAGAAAGCGATCGGACAGTTGTTGCTAGCGGCGTGATGCTTGATTCAGTTGGGTGGAGAGAAATAATTGACGCTGGCCCATTAGGGTTGCAAAAAACAATGGTGGGACCACAAATAATTCTGAAACCCCAGCATCCACGAGCCTCCCAGGCCAAAAATGCCTGAAACGCCGCGCCAGTGCAAGAGTTCTTCAAATGAACTGATACAACGCGCGAGGCCGCCAAGCTCGGGTTCACGCATGCGATTGTGCCGAAGGCGAATAAGCCGAAGCA
>JANYFH010000084.1 GCA_025362705.1 Betaproteobacteria bacterium | reverse complement strand
CTGGCCGCCATCACCGAAAAAATTCTCGCTGTGCACTTCGAGAAAGGCGACATCCGGGCGTGAAGCGATGATCGCCTGATAGTGCGGCGTTCTCAAGCCGATGCCAGCGCGGTTGGATTCAGCAGGAAACAATGGAAACATGGTAACCATAAAAAATGCCCTCGCGCCCGCGATCAGCGGACACGAGGGCAATTACTCACTCAAGGGATTTCTGGACTGAACGTTTGACAGTCGTCGAAGCGTTCTGATCCTGCGATGCAGCGTGCCCTAATACTTTGCGGCCGGCGCAGCTTTTTCTTCCTTGGCAGCGACTTTCATTTTGCCGCCCATTTTTTCGCAGGTGCCTTTTGCGACAAACTTCCACTCGTCCGCCGCGCCATCAGCCTTCGACTGGCCCGCGCAAGAATGGGTCGCAGTACCGCAATCGTTGGCCGCTTTTTTGGCGATGCCGAAACATTTTTCTTTTTCGGCTTTCTTTTCCTCAGCCATGACGCCGCTGGCGGCACCGAGTGCGACGAGTCCGGCGATTGCCGAGGAGATGATCAATTTGCTTTTCATTTTACGTTCCTTTTCAAGGTGGTTTAAGGGAAAACTATGCTGCGATTGCTGGTTAAATCAATGATCGTCGTCTGACGTTGCCTGAATCAAGCTGCCCTGGTTCGACGCAGTTAAACTGCCATAGTGAACTGCTTTACGCGCCGCCGAGCGAGTCAGATTCACACATTTTACACAATTAAGTGGGGGCATCTTCTGGCGGTCCATCGGTACCGTACCGACGCGCCAAACGACGCAGGAACGTCAACTGCTCGCCGAAATTTCTGCAGCTAAGACAAATGAGCAAATGGCTTTTCAATTCCTCCGTCTCACCATCGGACAGCACACGATCCTCCCGATGGCTCATGAGCCGCGCTGCCTCCCTGCACGACAGTTGGGTATTTTCAGTAACCACTATTTACTTCCCAAAAAACCAGTTGCGTTCAAGGCATTCACGCAGCGCCAGCCGTGCGCGGTGCAACATTACCCAGCAATTGGACGCGCTAATCTGCTCTTCCTTACAGATTTCGTCGGTTTCCACACCCATCACTTCGCGCTTGAAAAACACCCGGCTGGTCGCATCCGGCAGTTTATCCATGCAGCGCTCGAAAACATCGAAAAACTGTTTTTGTTCGAGCGCCCCGTCCGGATTGCCCCACGCCGTCAACCTCGGCTGCCAATGCCCGGTATCGTCGTACATTTTGTCCTGCCATTCGGGGTCAGGCGAATCGTCGTCTTGCTGCGGTGCATTGGCAAAGTGCGCGCGCTCGCTGATGACGCGCCGCTGAAAATCGATGATTTTGAACTTGAGAATCGACGTTAGCCAGGTTCTTAAGGTTGACTGTCCTGAAAAACTTCCGATGCCGTCCAGCGCCGCCAGCAAGGCTTCCTGCACGACCTCTTCGGCCTGTTCCGCATCGCGAAGTTTCGCCGCCGCGAAGCGCAGCATATAGCCGCGATGTGTTTCCACTTCGATAAATAACACGTGCTGGTTTTCGCGGGGGTTGTTATTTTTGCAGTTACCCATAAATAGGTTCTCTTGTTCGCAATACACAGTCTATAAGAATCCGGTGGTGTGCGTGGCCAGGCCTTGAAATATCGCGGCATCGCCCGCAACTGCTATGCACTATCCCGCACAATTTTTCAGGAGCACACCATGAATACCCAAGTACGTTTGAACAACCGTTTGGATCCATCTGCAGCTGTTTTTCCGCATCGGCTTGACGATTTGCTGGCGGGCTTTTTTTCGACACCCGCCGGCCAGACGCGGACCGCAGTGACGCCGATCAAAATTGAGGTAAGCGAAGATGCCTCCTCTTATCGCGTCAGCGCGGTGATACCCGGCGTGAAAAAAGAAGACATCCACGTCGAAGTGGATCAGAACGAAGTGTCGATTGTCGCCGAGATTAAACGTGAAGCTGTTACACCGGTGGATGCGACCAAGGATGGTCTGCGATTACTACACTCGGAGCGGTTCTACGGTAAGGCCTCTCGCGTATTCAGCGTAGCGCAGGACATCGATGAAGCTGCAATACAAGCCAAGTATGCCGACGGTGTGTTGTCGCTCGTATTGCCGAAAAAAACACCGGTGAGCGCGAAGCGCGTAACGGTCGAGTAATTGCAATACCTGGCGACCAGCGCGGAATGCGCTGGTCGCTAACTTCCTGCGAAGTCGTGCTGCCGCCATGCTTCGAACACCATCACGGCCACTGAGTTGGAAAGATTCAGGCTGCGATTGTTCGGCTGCATCGGCAGCCATACCCTTCGCTCCGCCGAAAATTCGTCCATGATTTCTGCGGGCAATCCTGCGGTCTCCTGCCCGAACACGAAACTGTCGCCAGCCTGAAACGAGACCTGGTCGTACCGCGTCCCGTTACGCGTTTCCACTGCGAACAGTCGCGTATCTTTGAGCGCTTCGCGGCAGGCCGTCCAATTTTGATGATGCTGCACGTTGGCAAACTCGTGGTAGTCCAAGCCCGCACGTTTGACGCGCGCATCGTCCCATTCGAAACCAAGCGGATGCACCAGATGCAAACTAGCCCCGGTATTAGCGCAGAGTCGAATGACGTTGCCCGTATTCGGTGGAATTTCGGGGCGGTAAAGAACAACATTAAACATGGCATTTAATTATTGATGTCGTCAAACGGGACCGTTTCCAGTTCCGCCGCAATCGACACATCGTCTCGCGAGGCACGTGCAATCACCCACGCACTCACGTGCGCGGCTCCGGCCTTCTTCAATGCCCTTGCTGCCTCCGAAAGCGTCGCGCCGGTAGTCATCACATCATCGACAACGGCCACCCGCAAGCCGTCGAGCCGATTGGCACAATCAAATGCACCGCGCACGTTCTTCAAGCGTGCTTCGCGACTCAATCCACTCTGTGGTGGTGTCTCGCGCACGCGCAACATGCCGCGCGCTTCAAACCGGATACCCAGTGTTTTGGACACACGTTCACCAAGTAACGATGCCTGGTTGAATCCGCGTTCCGCCAGGCGCCTGGGTGCAAGTGGAAGCGGAATAACCAGATCGGGACGCGCTGTGGCGTCAGAATCACCGATGGCACGAACAAGCGCATCGGCGAACAGCGGCAACAAACTCAGATTGGCATTGAATTTATATGCCTGCACGAGCCGGTCGAGCGGGTATGCGTAGCGAAAAGCACTGATGGTTTCGTCGAAGTGCGGCGGGTCGGACAGACAGGCGCCACAAAGTTGCTGCGATGTACCTTCTGCATTGCAGCGCGGACAGCCAATCGTCTGGCGAAAAGGCAATTCACGCTGGCAAGGCGCGCACAGGCTCGCGCGCGAATGCACGCCACACAACGTGCAGTCCTGCGAAAGTACGCGCTCGAGAACAGAAGAGACGGCGGTTGACCGGAAAATCGACATGCCTGAGGTTTGAACGATTGTCGTTTGTTGATGCGTCAGAAATTGACATATCGGATAGATTTGGCAATCATGCCATGTTTATTTCTTCAACTGATCCGGGATCATTCAATGACCATCACATCCGCGCAATCGATTCCCGTCGCTGTACCGGGCTCTTGGCTAAAAACCGGCAAACCGGCTGCCTGGTCACTGGATAAAATCGAAACATTATTCGATTTGCCATTCGCTGATCTGATTTTTCGCGCGCAGACACTGCACCGCGAACATCACGATCCAAATCTTGTGCAGCTGTCTACACTTCTGTCGATCAAAACCGGCGGCTGCTCGGAGGATTGCGGTTACTGTCCCCAGGCGGCGCGCTACCACACTGGCGTGGACAACGAGCCGATGATGGATGTCGCAGCCGTCGTGTCCGCCGCCAAACTCGCCAAAGAAAACGGTGCATCGCGCTTTTGCATGGGTGCCGCGTGGCGTGGACCCAGGCAGCGTGACCTCGATCCGGTGCTGGAGATGGTGCGGGAAGTCAAAGCGCTGGGGCTGGAAACTTG
>JANYFH010000053.1 GCA_025362705.1 Betaproteobacteria bacterium | reverse complement strand
CGCCGCCCTTGCCGTAGGCCTCGAGATAATCGGCGAAGACTTTATTGAACAGCAGCGGCACATGGCCGAAAAAATCGTGAAAAATATCCGGCTCGACGATGTACTCAAATTCCTCGGGACTGCGCAGCCACACCGAGACCGGAAAGCGCCGATTCGCGAGATGCGTGAAGAATACGTCGTCGGGTAGCAGGCCGGGCACCGCGACCAGCGTCCAACCGGTGGCCGGAAAAAGTTTCGCGTTGATCGCATCGAAATGCGGAATACCCGCACCGAAATTGAGTGCGCCGAGTATGTCGATGAATTGGTCGCACGCAAACGACGGCACCAGCGCCGACTGTCGCGCGTAGAGGCGCTTCCACAAATCCTGCTCGGTTGGGGTGTAGCGCGAATAATCCTGCAGGACGGTGTAGTCCGGCCGCATTTGCGAATAGTCGCCACGCAGAGCGTGGTCGGTCTGGCCGGCCATTATTGCGCCGCCCTTCGCTGGTCACGCATTGTGCGTACGCACGAGTTTATTTTTGATCGCGCCAAAAATCGTCTCGCCGTGATGGTCAAACATATCGATTTCGATTTCATCGCCGAATTTCAAAAACTCTTCTTTCGCGGCACCCGATTCAACCTGTTCAACGAGGCGTTTTTCCATGATGCAGGCGTAGCCGGTGGTTTTGTCGTGGTTCGATATGGTGCCTGAACCGATCAGCGTACCCGCCATGAGTGGACGCGTTTTTGCTGCGTGCGCGATCAGGTCATAGAGCGAAAATGTCATGTCATCGGCGCAATTGGGATTGCCAAACCACTCCCCGCGCACGTGGCAGACCAGACGATAATCGAGTTTGCCCGCACCTTTTTCATCGCTCCACGCGCCGCCGAGTTCGTCCGGCGTGACAGCAACCGGCGACAGCGCGTTCTGCCCTTTGCCATTCACAAAACCGAATCCCTTGGCGAGTTCAGCCGGAATCAGTTTGCGGTAGGAGATATCGTTGATGAGTACCACCAGTCTCACGGCATCGGCAGCTTCGGCAGCGGTCGCGCCCATTTTTACGTCACCGATAATAACGCCGACTTCACCTTCAAGATCGACACCCCAATCCTCAGACAGCGCTTCGATATCGTCGCGCGGACCAAGCATCGCGTCGCCACCGCCCTGGTACATCAGCGGATTGGTGTAAAAGCTTTCCGGCACGGTATCGTTGCGTGCGCGGCGTACGCGCTCGACATGCGAGAGATAGGCCGAACCATCGAGCCACTGGTGCGTGCGGGGCAGCGGTGCCGCGACTTTGCCTTCGGCCAGTAGTTTCTGAAAATCGATGATGGGTCGGTCGGTACCGGAATCAATCGCTTCAAATTCATTGAGCAACTGGCGCTCGAGGGCATGCCAGTGTTCGAGCGCGTACTGCATTGTGGGCGCGATATCAGATACGGCAACGGCGCGGGACAGGTTTTCATCGACGAGTAGCAAGGTGCCGTCGCGGGTGGGGCCTTTCAGGGAGGCGAGTTTCATTTTTGTATTCCGGTTATTTGAGTTTTGCGCTGTCGAACCCAGCCCAGACCGCATCGTAATCCTGCTGCAACAATCCACCCGACATCGCAAACGCCGTCGGCTCAAAAACGTAACGGCTCTCAAACATGAACGCGAGTGTGTTGTCGATTTTATGCGGTTTTAATTCGCCGTTCGACGCCTTGTCGAACGTGGCTTTGTCCGGACCGTGCGAGGAAAATGCATTGTGCAGCGAGCCGCCGCCGGGCAAAAAGCCTTCCGCTTTGGCATCGTATTCGCCGTGAATTAGCCCCATGTATTCGCTCATCACATTGCGATGAAACCACGGTGGACGGAAAGTGTTCTCGGCCACCATCCAGCGCGGCGGGAAAATCACAAAGTCGATATTTGCGGTTCCCTGTGATTCTGACGGCGAGGTGAGCACCGTGAAAATGGATGGGTCGGGGTGGTCAAAGCTCACGGTGTTGATCGTGTTGAAGCGTGCCAGATCATATTTGTACGGCGCGTAATTACCGTGCCAGGCGACAACGTTCAAGGGCGAGTGATCGCATTCACAGACCCAGAGATTGCCGCCGAACTTGGCAACAATTTCGGTCGTTACCGACACGTCTTCAAACCACGCAGTCGGGTAAAGAAAATCGCGTGCGTTTGCCAACCCATTTCCACCGATCGGCCCCAGCTCCGGCAGGCGCAGCGGCGCACCATAGTTTTCACAAACGTAGCCGCGTGCTGCTTCGGCAACCTCGACGCGGAATTTAACCCCGCGCGGAATCACTGCGATCTCACCGGGCTTGACGGCGAGTATTCCGAATTCTGTTTTGATCGTCAGCGCACCGGTCTGCGGCACAATCAGCAGTTCACCATCGGCGTCGAAAAACACGCGTGTCATTGATCGCGACGCGGAATAAAGATGTATGCCCAGCCCTCGCTGGGCACGCGCATCGCCGTTGGTTGCGATAGTGACCAGGCCATCGATGAAGTCTGCATCGCGATTCAGCGGCTGCGGATTCCAGCGCAGACGGTTCGGCGTTGGCGCCACTTCATGGCACGGGGCAGTGCGCAGCGACGAGTGCGCAAACGGTCGAAAAGCGGCATGTTGTGCAGACGGACGCAGCCGGTATTGCCACGACCGCAAATTTTCAGCGCGTGGTGCTGTGAACGCGCTGCCCGAGACTTGCTCCGCGTACAGCCCGAATGCAACTCGTTGCGGTGAATTCTGCCCTTGCGGCAATGCACCGGCCACTGCTTCCGTGCAGTGTTCATTACCGAAGCCGGAAAGATATTTCAGCGGATCCGCCATCACAGCACTCCGCGGGCGATCTGGTCTGCTTCGATCGCCTCGAACAGCGCCTTGAAGTTACCCTCGCCAAAGCCCTCATTGCCCTTGCGTTGAATGACTTCAAAAAATATCGGCCCAATCACGGTGTCGGTAAAGATTTGCAACAGTTTGTCTTCAACCGATTCCTTGTCGATGCCCTCGCCATCGATGAGGATTTTGTTTTTCTTCAGGCGTTCAAGATCCTCACCGTGATTGACTACGCGTTTGTTGACTGTTGCGTAATATGCGTCCGGCGTATCGAGGAACTTGACACCTTTGGCGCGCAACGCTTCAACCGTTTCGTAAATGTTGGAACACGCGAGCGCAATGTGCTGAATGCCTTCACCGTTGTACGCGTCCAGATATTCCTGGATCTGTGATTTTTTGTCGGAAGGTTCGTTGATCGGAATACGGATTTTTCCGCACGGGCTGGTCAGCGCGCGTGAGGTAAGTCCGGTTTTCTTGCCTTTGATGTCGAAGTAGCGGATTTCGCGAAAGTTGAATAATTTTGCGTAGAACTCGGCCCAGGTATCCATGCGGCCTTCGTACACATTGTGCGTCAGGTGATCCACGTACTCGAGACCGACACCTTTGGGGTCAGGATCAACGCCCGGCACCGGCACAAAATCGACGTCGTAAATCGTCCGTGGGCCATAGCGGTCGATGAGATACAGGAGCGAACCGCCGATTCCCTGAATCGCCGGGATATTCAATTCCATCGGCCCCACCGGACCATCGTATGCCTTCGCGCCCAGCGCGATCGCGCGCTTGAATGCCGCATTCGCGTCCTTCACGCGGATGCCAAATGCGCAGGCGGACGGCCCGTGTACGCGTGCGAACGATTGCGCAAAGCTGTCCGGTTCGGCATTGACAAGGAAATTGATCCCGCCCTGCTTATAGAGCGTGACGCGCTTGCTGCGGTGACGGGCAACGGCAACGAAGCCCATGCCTTCAAACAGCCGGCCCAACGCCTCGGTATCGGGGGCGGTGTATTCGACGAATTCGAAACCGTCGGTACCCATGGGGTTGTCAAACAATTCTGCCATTATTTTCTCCTGCAACTGGATCGATTTTCGAAAGGTACCGCAAAGCCATCAAGCGATGCCGCCGGACGGTAATCAACCACGAAATGGAATGTTACACAGCGGGCGGGACGAGATTCAACCACCGCGCTACAATGTCTGGCAGCCTGTCAGACTGCTAAACGCGGGGGAATTGCCCCGGGTGGGAACCACGGCGCTTCACGACGATCCAAATCTCTGATCGAAAGGGAGAATGCCGGACTTTTTGGAGGTAGATCATGATGAGTAGTTTACGCGTTTACCAATTGGTCGTAAAACCCGCAAACGTGGCGATGTTGGCCGCGCTGTTTTTCCTCTCAGGCTGCGCAACGATGAATGCGCCCGAGCGCCAACCAGTTACCCTGGAACAAATTGTTGCAATGTCAAAAGAGGGCAAGGACGCGCCTTCGATTATTCGTACCATCAAGGAATCCAGAACGTCATACGACGTAATGGCGTCGCAATATGCCAAGCTGTCGCGCGATGGCGTGCCTGACGAGGTCATCGATTTCATGCAGCGCGGCCAACTCAGGATGGCCGAGCACCAGGGCCGACGCCATGCCTATGATGATTTGTGGATGTCCGGACGCTACGGCTGGGCTTACGGTGGCATGTGGTCGCCGCGCGCATACTTTTTGTTCGTCGACGGCAGGCCGCATACGCATTACTGGTAACAACCGTCAGCTGATTTTGAACTCGCTGAAGCTCGGCGCGCCGGGGCGGCCTTTCTCGGGCGGTGCCTGACCATCTTTGTAGACTGGCATCATCCCGGAATTGCCGATCAACAGTGACAGATTGGTTGCCGAGTCGGCGTTTGCCAAGCCTTCTTCAACGGAAATCTTTTCCTGCTGGATGAGGCGAAACAAATCCTGCTCGAACGTCTGTGAGCCGGGCGTCAATGATTTTTCCATCGCTTCCTTGATCTCGCCGACCTTGCCCTCTTCGATCAATTCAGCGATGTTGGTGGTGTTCATCAATACCTCCACCGCCGCAGAACGTCCGCCTTCAACGTTCTTCACCAGCCGTTGCGAAATAATGCAGCGCAGGCTCACGCCAAGATCGGAAAGCAGAATCGCGCGTTGATCGAGCGGGAAAAAATTGATGATGCGGTTGAGCGCGTGGTAGCTGTTGTTTGCGTGCAGCGTCGCCAGGCACAAGTGGCCGGACAGCGAATACATCATCGCCGCCTTCATGGTCTCGATATCGCGGATTTCACCGACCAAAATGCAATCAGGTGCCTGACGCATGGCATTGCGCATGGCCTCGCCGAAGGAGTGCGAATCGTTGCCGATTTCGCGCTGGTTGACGATCGATTTTTTGGATTTGAAGATGTATTCGATCGGGTCTTCAAATGTGAGGATATGCCCCTGCCTCATGCTGTTACGAAAATCGAGCATCGAGGCCAGCGTCGTGGATTTGCCGGAGCCGGTCGCGCCGACGACCAAAATCAGGCCGCGCTTTTCCATCACCACCTGGGCCAGCACCTGCGGCAACATGAGCGAACGAAATTCCGGAATGGCGGTTTCAATATAGCGGATAACCGCTGCGCAACTTCCCTTTTGCCACATCATGTTGATACGGAAATTGCCGATGCCATCAATCGGCATCGAAAAATTGAGTTCGAGTTCTTTTTCGAAACGCTCGATTTGATGCGGCTTCAATATTTCGTAGCAGACGCGCTTGGTGTCCTCGCCACTCATCACCTGCGAATTCACGGGAACGGAATTGCCGTTGATCTTGATATGAATCGGCGCACCGGCCGAGACGAACAAGTCCGAGGCCTTTTTTTGCGCCATCAGTTCGAAAAGTCTGGTTAGCACAGGCATTTTTCTCTCCCCGCTTGCGTGACCGGTTTCAGCTACGCAGCAATTCGTTAATACTCGTTTTGGCGCGCGTCTTCGCGTCAACTTGTTTGACAATGACGGCGCAATAGAGACTATACCTGCCATCGGCCGACGGCAAGCTTCCCGACACCACCACAGAATAAGGTGGTACTTTGCCGTAGCTGACGAGTCCGGTATCGCGGTTGTAAATCTTGGTCGACTGGCCGATGAATACGCCCATCGAAATTACCGAGCCTTCGCCGACGATAACACCTTCGACCACTTCCGAACGCGCACCGACGAAACAATTATCTTCGATGATGGTTGGATTGGCCTGCAACGGCTCAAGAACGCCACCGATGCCCACGCCACCACTCAGATGCACGTTCTTGCCGATCTGTGCGCATGAACCGACGGTTGCCCATGTATCTACCATGGTGCCTTCATCGACGTAGGCGCCGATGTTTACGTACGAAGGCATCAACACTGCGCCCTTGCCAATGAACGCGCCACGTCGCGCCACTGCCGGGGGCACAACGCGAAAACCGCCTGCCTTGAAGTCTTCCTCGGTGTAGTGCGCAAACTTGGTTGGGACTTTGTCGTAAAACTGCGGGAAGCTGACGTCGCGATGTTCCTTCTGCGGTGTCGAACGCATGAGATGGTTGTCTTCGAGCCGGAATGACAGCAGTACCGCTTTTTTCAGCCATTGGTGCGTGACCCACTCGTCACCAATTTTCTCGGCAACACGTAATTCGCCACGATCGAGTTGACCGATGGTCGTGTCTACTGCCGCCTTAACACCGGCATCAGCCGATTGTGGATTGAGATTTGCGCGGTTTTCCCACGCTTGTTCGATGGTGCTTTGTACGGAATTCATGAGCCTGCTGATAAAAGGATTGATGGAGGTTTATGACGGATGCTGACGGCCAAGTGCAAAGATTAACTCGAAAGGCGCTTGAGCAACCGCGTGAGCCATGATTGCGGTTCTGCATGCAGAGCTGACGACGGTGCCGCTAGGTTTTGAAGTGCCGATATCTGCGATTGCAGCTCGGCACAACGCGTCTCGAGTTCGCTTTCCCGCTTCCAGAGCCTTTGCGACGTCTTATAAATTTTACGGTAGTCGTTATATGCCCACTCTTCGCTATCACTAAATACCGACAGGCGCGGCGCAAAATGTTCGACCGCACTCTTGTCGTTGGTGGCGAGCACGAGGTAATACAAAGCGGGCAAGGCCGGTGCCTGTGTATCGGGACTGGCTTTGGAAAGGGTCAATGTTTCACCGACGATGGAAATCGCTGCATTCGGCGCATCGAGCACATCGGGAGCAATCATCGACACAAAGGCATTGCGCTGTGAATACCAGCGCACGTGTTGAAAGCGGGCGCCGAGCAGATCCGCCAATTCGGCGCGATAGAGTTCCTTGACGTGAAATTCGTTACTGTATCCGCGCGCATCGGAATATTCAGCGCGGTTGGGCGAAGACATGATGAGCAAGCCTGCGGGCTTTAATACGCGTTTGATCTCGTCGAGAAATTCGTTCTGCTCGACAATGTGCTCGATGGTTTCAAACGACACGACCGCATCAAAACTGGCATCGTCGAACGGCAGCTTCGCGCAGCTGCCTTGCGCGAAACGCAAATTC
>JANYFH010000411.1 GCA_025362705.1 Betaproteobacteria bacterium | reverse complement strand
AACCTTAACAACAGCCAGCGCCTGCTGAGTTCGAACGCTTCAATTGAAGCGATCGACAATTGGTTCTTTGTTGACGCGAGTGCCAATATCACGCAACAAAATCGATCAGCCTTTAGTATTGGAGCCGCACCTAATACCGGCGGACCAAATGGCAACCGGGTTGAGACGACGACCAACCAAATTTCTCCGAACATACGCGGTCGATTTGGTGATATTGCCATTTATCAACTACGTGCCGCGGGTACCGATATTCGCACTGACGATGCTGTGTTGCCGAATACGAAGGGCTCCCAATGGACGGGGTTCATCAAAAACCAACATGCCATCTCCGGGTTTGGCTGGTCTGTCGTTGGTGATGCGCTGACTTTCCGCAATTTGACCGTCGGGAAGTCTAAGGATGCACGTATTCGTGGCGCGATATCCTATGAAATCAGTTCCCAGTTTCACGTATCAGCGATTACCGGACGTGAGATCACCAACTACGCTGGCTCAAAAAATGACGGCTCCAATACTTCCGGTGTTGGCTTGGAGTGGTCACCCGGCGAGCGCACCCAGTTTGCGGTCGTAAAAGAAAAGCGCTTTTTTGGCGATAGTCACAGTGTCAATTTCAACCATCGCACAGCGCTGACCGCATGGAAAATCACCAGCACACGAGATGTCAGCGCGTTGTCCAGTCAGCTCGCTGCAAGTGGGCCAGGCTCAACGGCAGGTCTGTTGTCTGACTTACTGGTTTCTGCGATTCCGGATCCGGCTGCTCGTGACGCGGCCGTTCGCCAGCGCTTGGAAAATTCCGGTGTCCCTGGCGACTCGGCGTTGAGCGGCGGATTTGCGACCGCCCGCCCATTTCTCATACGCAATGATGAGGCTTCTGTCGCACTACAAGGCGTGAACAATACGGTAACGCTAACGTTTTCGAGGAGGGATCAGCGAGGGCTGGGACCGACAGCGGGTAGCACGGATAGTTTTTCACTAAGCAACGAAATCCGACAGCAAGGGACAAATCTGAGCTGGATACATAGACTGTCTACTTATTCGACGTTGTCTTTAGTGGCGACTTCATTGCGTAGTGAGGGCCTTTCCACAACCAATCTGGACTCCAATCAACGTGTACTCAATCTGCTTTTTTCGACGCGCGTCGGTGTGAACACATACGCAACATTTGGTGCCCGACGCATTCAATTCGACAACTCATTAAATACGGGTTACCGGGAAAATGCCGTTCTCGGCTCCATTTCCCTCCGGTATTGACAGGTAGCCAGATATGTACGAAGCATACTATGGGCTAAGCAAGAAGCCCTTCCAACTCAACCCTGACCCAACTTTTTATTTTGGCAGCCGACAGCACCGCCGTGCGATGGCGTATCTTGAATACGGCTTGCATCAGAACGAAGGTTTCATCGTCATCACTGGCGAAGTTGGTGCAGGCAAGACTACGCTTGTGCGGAATCTGTTCGGGAAGTTGGATCCAGAGCAGGTTGTGGCCGCGAATTTGGTGAGTACACAATTGGACGCCGATGATACGCTGCGGATGGTTGCCTCCGCATTCGGCATTCCAACCAAGCAGACCGACAAATCGACTTTGCTTCTCTCCCTTGAGGCTTTTATGGTCTCAATTGCCAAGCAAGGCAAGCGATGCCTGTTGGTGGTGGATGAAGCACAAAATCTCACGCCGCGTGCGGTTGAAGAATTGCGAATGCTGTCAAACTTTCAGCTTGAGACGCACGCGCTAATGCAAAGCTTTCTGATCGGCCAGCCGGAGTTTCGACACATACTTCAAAGCCCGCAAATGCAGCAATTGCGCCAGCGCGTAATCGCCGCATGCCATATCGGCCCGATGGATGCTGAGGAAACACAAGGTTACGTTGAACACCGCCTCAAGTGCGTTGGCTGGAAAGACTCGCCGCGATTTGAACCGGATGCATATCAGGCAATTTTTGCAGCGAGTGGAGGCGTGCCACGGCGCATCAATTCTGTGTGCGATCGTTTGCTATTGTCTGGATTTCTTGCAGAAAAACGTGTTTTTGCGCGTGCGGATGTCGAAGAAGTTGCGGCAGAAATGAGCAATGAAACGCTTGCGCCGAAATCATCAAGACACAATGGCGCAGTTTCGAACGCTGCTACCGTAACGGATGTTTTGGGCATTGAAGGCCATCACCTGGCACCGGTCGGAACTGAACTTACAGGGACACAAGATACACAACAAATGGCTTTCAATCTGAGCCGC
>JANYFH010000391.1 GCA_025362705.1 Betaproteobacteria bacterium | reverse complement strand
GTATTCTGGTGACAATATTCCTGCCGATGTACGACGTTATTAGCAAGATCAAATTTTAATAAACGACCGTGGCAAAACACTTTCTTTACCTGACGAACGATAAGCTCGTTACCCTCATCTGGAAGGGCGGGGCTATTGTCGAACGTGATGTATTCGGCTCAACCGAACTCGGAATGCCAGCGTTCAATGAATATATTGATAAACATCGGAGTGTATCGACATACGTCGTCACTGATTTGATCGAAGAGGACTTTCGTGTCGACACCGTGCCACACCTGCGTGGCAATGATCGCGATGCTGTATTGGCCCGCAAATTGTCGCAACTCTATCGAGCGAGCCCATTTCGGCATGGCATCATCCAAGGGCGCGAAGAAGAGGGGCGCCGCGATGACAAAGTGCTCTATCACGCTGTTACCAACCCGGAATTGCTCAAGCCATTGTTGACAGTCCTCGAGCGCGCAGAAGTGCCATTGGAGGGCATTTATTCGTCGGCGGTCTTGTCGGGAAAATTACTCAGCGCGCTCAATGCTTTTTTTCAGCACACCCTGCTGGTCACGATCGTGCCGGATTTTGGCTTGCGTCAGACCTACTTTCAGAACAAACAGATCAAGTTCAGCCGCCTTACACCGATCATATTCGATGACGGTCAACCAGTAGGGCAATTAATTGCGGCTGAGACAAGCCGCACATGGCAGTACCTGGATAGCCTGCGTTTTTTTGCCAGTGGCGAAACACTGGAAGTGTCGATTTTGATTCACGCCCGCGACCGTCAAATGGTGGCCGATGCTATTCGCACTTATCCATTGATCCAGTATCGTTTTCTGGATATTGATGAAGTCGCTGAAAAGATCAAACTGAAACCCGCGCCAGTTTCGTCCCATGCTGAGGAGCTACTGGTTCACCTTTACGCCCAAGGGGGAGTCGAAGACCACTTCGCCACGCCAGAACAGCGGCGCTTCGGCATATTCAAGCGCGCGCGTTTTGGCTTGTTTGCACTAACTGCGGGGATCCTGGCGGCTTGCACCGTGGGTGCTGGTTTCAACCTCTATCAAGCGAGCAGAATTTCGAGCGACATTGATCGCAGCACCGATATGACCAAGCCGCTACAGGCGGAGTATCGCGCAGTCGTTAACGAAATCAGCAAGCAAACGGCCGCCTCTGAAACGGTACGTGATGCCAGCGGATTTTTCGTTCACTACATTCGTCCGGCACCGGCTTCGCCCGGTGATTTTGTTCGTGAATTTTCGCAGGTGTTTGCGGAGTTCCCCAAAATGCAATTGCTGCAACTGGCGTGGGCGCCAGTCAACGATGCCAGCGCGACACCTGCCTACACTGCTTCCGCAATGCAGGGGACGAATCTTCTGCAATCGGCAAGCAAGCCTGCATCTGCCGCGCCAACATTGCCAGGCTTTACATCGCAAGCCGCACAACCCGTCAGCGACACGGATCCGCCTTTGTCCGACGGAAAATTCCAGGTCTTGATTCTCGAAGCAGCCATCAGTCCCTTTAACGGCGACTTCCGAAAAGCAATCAATGACATCAATACTTTTGTGGCGCGGATAAATCAGCTGCCGGGCGTGACTGCCTCGATGATCCTGGATCCACTGGATGTGCGCACGAACGCCACTATCACTGCAACCGACGCAGCGCAAACGGCGATACGTCCGGACGCGCGTTTTGTGCTGAAGCTGGCACGAAGCATGAAGGCGCCACGATAATGATATTTTCGCGCGCAGGTTTTAATGCCCTGAGGTTTGCATATATCGTGTTAGCGGCCGGCGTCGGCGTCGGTGCTTTCCTCGTAGTGGGTAGCTACCTCTATTGGCAGATTGAAAAAAAGAATGACCAGCAAAGTCAACGCGCATTGCAGGATCTGCGTGGACGCCTGAACACAGCAACGCGCGACCGCGATGATTTGCGCGGTTCCGAAGGCACTTACAAAATACTTGCCAGTCGCGGCTTATTTCTACCCGAGGAGCGACTGGATTTGATCGAAGCACTTGCTGCTCTCAAAAATCGTCACCAGCTGATTTCGCTTACCTACGAAGTGGCGCCACAACGACCTCTGCGCTTGAGTACTGGCGCGGCGTACTCTGGTGTGAATTTGCTGGCAAGCCGCGTAAAAATGAAAATCCGCGCTTTGGACGATGCGTATTTGTTCGACTTTCTCGATGAGTTTCCGCGTCTGCAGCGGGGATTCTTTCCGCTTGACCTGTGTACGATAAAACGCAGCGTGGCAACGCAGACAGTTGCCGCGGCAACACTCTCTACGGAAGATGACGATGGCAAAACGTCATCCACTCAATCCGTTGCGACGCCTGCAACTCGTTCAACTACCCTCGGCAGTGTGGCCGCACCGTTGGAGGCTGAGTGTTCGCTTGAGTGGATCACGCTCCAGACCAAGGGTAAGCCAGCTACTGCATTGACACCCAATGCGAGGCCACTGTGAAGCTCATGCGCAATAGTATGCGCATTGTGTACGCAGCAATCGCGGCCTGTCTCCCGTTTGCCTGTTTGAGCCAGACAGTTGTTGCCACGCCACCTTCGCCATCGCAACAAGCCTCTCCGCCATCGCGTGAAATACCGCCGGATACCGCCAAACGACTCGAAGGCAGATTATTTTTTTCGCCTGCGGAGCGCCAGCGGATGAACGATGCGAGGAAGCGCGGAGTTGTTCCCGGCGAAGATGGCCAGCTCGTCGAACCCCAGGCTTCGGTGCTCAACGGTTTCGTGAAACGCAGTGATGGCAATATTTCTGTTTGGGTGGACGGCGTTCCACGCTGGAACGCGAAGAGCAAGAATACTGACGGCTTGTTGCCTAGCGATGTCGGGGGGCCGGCTGCGTATTTGAAGGCGTCGAGTGGGGAATCGATTGCCGCTTCTCCGAAGCAAAAAGTGCGAGCAAAAAAAGTTGTTAAGCCTCGTGCTAAAAAGCTTACAAAACCTCGATTGTTGCAATAGGGCTGACTCCGTGAACTTGGGAGTTTTTCGCAGTGGCTCGAATCGATTCGTCAAGAATGACGGATTTATTTTGTTGTTGATCGTGCTTTCCATGCTCGGTGTTCTCGGTGTGGTATTTGTGACAGGGCTTACCACCGACACTAACAAGAGCTTACGTAGCGCGAATACGTCAGCTTCGCTGGCAAAAGCGAAAGAAGCGTTAATTGCTTATGCATTAACAAGTGATGCATTTATTGCCACCAATGGACGGCCCGGACAATTTCCGTGTCCATCAACCGTTTCACCAACTGCAACGACAAACGGAACTGCTGCAGGAACATGTGCAACTACTCCGCGCATCGGTCGGCTACCTTGGAAAACACTCGGAATTGAAGAGCTTCGTGAAGTGCGTGCGGCAGAATCGGACGCCGCACGCGCGGACGAGCCCCTCCATGTCGACGGCCGCGGTGGTCTC
>JANYFH010000316.1 GCA_025362705.1 Betaproteobacteria bacterium | reverse complement strand
ATATTGATCCCGCGATGCACGGCAAGCTTACGGTAGAAATCGCCGCCGATGAGGTATCGGATGAGGAGCAGGCTCGGAGCATCTTGTCCGCCGAGCGCCCTTGTCTAGTGCTGACGACAAGCCATGCCGACGCGGAGAGGTTGGGAGCACTGCTCAAGGGCGCGGTTGTGCGGGAAAAAGGTGAAGCACTCGTCGATGCCGTGGCGCGTTGCCAGCCTGATGGCATTCTGGTCGCGGCAGGGGCTTGGAGTGGGCTGGATTCACCGGCATTGCGCTGGAGGACTGTTGTAGTCCCGAAAGCGCCTTACGGTGCGCCGACGGAGATCGATGGTCAGCAGATTACCCAGTACATCGACAGCAAGGTCACGGCGATCCGCCGCATCAATCAAGGCTTGCATCGCGGTCTGCGCACTCAGGATGCAGTGTGCAGGCTATTGCTGCTCGATCCGCGCTTTAATCGCCCGGAGTTGGCGGCAGCGATTCCGGTACGATTCAGTACGAGCGTGCGGACGTTTGATGAGGGGCAAAGAAAAGAGGTTCTGTCAGACGAGTTAAAGCGAAATACGGCGTTGAAGTTGGCGGCATTAAGGCGGGATCAATATCGATGTCAGTGGGCTGGTTGCGCGGTTGATCAACGTCATATGCTACAGGTGCATCACACACGTCCTCTCAATGAAGGGGAGCGTCCGTCCAAACTAGCGGATGTAATAACCTATTGCGCTAATCATCATCTGGAAGCGCACCATTTGATGAAGCAGGCAAACTGACGTTGCCGCCGCTTCCGGCAATTCGAGTGCAGATCGCGTAGACCGCCATTCGGCGGGCATCGCAGCCTGAAAGTGTATGTAAAGGCGCGCCAATGCTGGAGTTTGCTAATTCGACTTGTACCGCCGTCCCATCCATTTGAATCCCGATTTCGTATCAATGTTGTCGGGTAAAAGACATTTGCTGCTACGGAAACGTTTTGTTGCACTTTCGGTCATATCGACGGGTCAACCAAATGTTTTTGCTTACCGTTATTGGTCTGCAATCCCTTTCTTTCAAGGAGTTTTACAATGAAATCCATTCTGACCGCCGCTGTTTTATCCGCTCTGGGACTTGTGGCATCAGCCGCCTCGGCCGCCGACTATAGCGATGTGGCCACTGTCATTTCGGCAACACCAATTTATGATCGCGTTGCCACGCCGCGCCGCGAATGCGTTACCGAGCAAGTGACAACCTTTGATGAGCGGCGTGTGCGCCGTCCGGTTGAGGACCGTTATGTTTCCGATTCGCGCGGCAGCAGCGGTGCAGGCACTGTGCTCGGTGCCATCATCGGCGGGGTTGTTGGCCACCAGTTTGGCAATAGTACCGGTGGCCGCGATCACGGCACGGCGGCAGGTGCCGTCGTTGGTGGCCTGATTGGTAACAGCATCGAAAACGACAATACCGATAGCGGATATCGTCGCGCATCCTCACCCGATTACGTACAAGTCGAGCGCATTCCTGTGACCCGCGATGTGCAGCGTTGCAATGTGGTGTCGGAATCCCGCGATGAAATCCGTGGCTACGACGTGCGTTATCGCTATCACGACCGCGAATACACGACCCGCCTTGCGTATGATCCGGGCCCGACGATGCCGATCAACGTTGATGTACGGCCAAGTTATCGGGCACCAGCGCCTTCGTATAACCGGTATTGATTGAAATTGAGTTGACAAAAAAAGGCGTTGCACCTGAATGCAACGCTTTTTTGTTTTTCAGGGCTCATTCCGCGAATGTAAACAAAACGGCATCAGCCGGCACCAAATCGTTTTCCTTGAATGCCACCCGCTCCACCACCCCGTCTCTCGGGCTGACAATGGTGTGCTCCATCTTCATCGCTTCCATGATGATGAGCGCCTGACCTTTCTTGATGCTGTCACCCACCTTTGCCATCACCTTTACTACACGCCCAGGCATCATCGCCGTGAGGCGGCCATCGTTGGCATCGGTGTCGCCTTCAAAGTGAAACGGATCGACGAGTCGCACCGCATGGCGCGCATCGGCAAATAAAATCGCCAGGGTATTGGCATGTGCAAGTACGCGCGCAGTCCCGGCATGGCCATTCGCCGTAAAAGAAACCGCAAAATCGTTGTAGTTCGTAGCAGTGACCGTGTATTGCCGGTCATCGACACGGATGTGTTGTGTTGTGCCAATCGTTTCGATATCGACCGTCACGATTTCTTCGTCGTTCACCGTGTGGAATTCCATCGCGCGATGCGCACCGCGATTGAGCCACCAGCCGTCCTTGCGATCCCACGCATCTTTGCCGCCACCTTCGCATGCCAGTAAATGCAGCGATGCTGCGATCAGCGCGCGATCAGGAATATGCGATTCACCCGGCATCAGCGTGGCACGGTGTTTGGGAATGAAGCCGGTATCTGTTTTGCCCGCCAGAAACGCCGGATGTTTCACCAGTTCCTGCAAAAAACCAAGATTGGTTTTGACACCAAGAACCTCGGTTTGCGCAATGGCGTGCTGCATAAGGCGCGTTGCTTCCGGACGGTCTTCACCCCAGGTGATGAGTTTTGCAATCATCGGGTCGTAATAGACGCTTATTTCGTCGCCTGACACTACGCCAGTGTCGAGCCGCACATCGTCGTCAGTTTTAATTTTCGGCGTTGCGAACATGTGCATCCTGCCAGTCTCGGGCAGGAAATCATTGGCCGGATTTTCGGCGCAGATGCGCACTTCAATCGCGTGACCGCCGGAAATGATTTCGCTTTGCGCAAGTGGTAAAGGCTCACCTGAAGCCACACGCAACTGCCATTCGACAAGATCTTCACCGGTAATCATTTCAGTGATGGGGTGCTCGACTTGCAGACGTGTATTCATCTCCATGAAGAAGAATTGGCGATCTTCGCCCACGATGAATTCGATTGTTCCCGCGCCGCGATAGGCGATGGCGCGCGCGGCGGCAACCGCTGCGGCCCCCATTTTCTCGCGCATATCGTCGTGAACAGAATCGAGGAACGGTGAGGGTGTTTCTTCCAGGATTTTCTGATGCCGCCGCTGGATCGAACACTCGCGCTCGAACAGATGCACATAGTTGCCATGCATGTCGCCGAACACCTGAAACTCGATGTGATGCGGGCCCAGCACGTAGCGCTCGATCAACACATCGTCATTGCCAAAGGCGTTTTTCGCTTCACGCCGGGCGGCATCAAGCTGTGCCGGGAAGTCCTCGTGTTTTTCTACAAGGCGCATGCCCTTGCCACCACCGCCGGCGACTGCCTTGATGAGCTGTGGGTAGCCAATTTTTTTCGATTCTGTTGCGAGGAACGTCGCGTCCTGATTATCGTCGTGATAACCCGGCACCACCGGAACGTTCGCCGCCTGCATCAGCGCTTTCGCATGACTCTTTGAGCCCATTTTCTCCATGGCATCGGGCGTGGGACCGATGAATACGACACCGGCTTTTTCACAGGCTGTCGCAAAACCGGCATTCTCGGAAAGAAACCCGTAGCCCGGATGAATCGCCTGCGCGCCCGATTTTTTCGCGATGGCGAGAATGACATCGCCTTTCAAATACGAATCGACCGGTCGCGGCCCGCCGATTAAATACGCTTCATCAGCCTGGTTCACGTGCTGTGCATGCGCGTCAGCTTCCGAGAATACCGCGACAGTGCGTATACCCATGCGCTTGCAGGTCTTGATGACACGGCAGGCAATTTCGCCGCGATTGGCGATGAGGATTTTGTTGAACATTGTTTAGCTTTCTATCACCCAACTCGCTTTGCGTTTATCGAGAAACGCGCCCACACCTTCTTTCCCCTCGGTGCTGGCGCGGACTCGGGCAATGCGTTGCGCGGTGTCGGCGATTACGCCGGCATCGATGCGCTGATTGGCGACAGCACTGATGAGATGCTTGCCTTCGGTAATCGCTTGCGGGCCGCAGAGTAGCAGCGCCGTGACGATGTCGTTGATCTTGTCGTCCATCGTCTCGTCGTCAGATGCCAGTTCGTGTAACAGCCCAAGCCTGAATGCTTCGGCAGCGTCGAATCGTTCCGCCGTAAGAAAATAGCGATGCGCCGCACGATCGCCGATAGCAGCAATCACATACGGAGAAATCACGGCGGGAATCAATCCAAGTTTGGCTTCGGATAATGAGAACGATGCCCGCGATGATCCGACTGCGATGTCGCAACAAGCCACCAGCCCCACACCGCCACCGAGTGCCGCGCCCTGCACACGTGCGATAGTTGGTTTGGAGAGACCGTGCAAGGTGCGCATCAATTTTCCCAGCGCAGTTGCATCCCGCAGGTTGTCCTCCTGCGAATACGCCGCAACGCGTTTCATCCAGTTGAGGTCAGCGCCTGCGGAAAAAGATTTGCCAACGGCCGAAAGGATGACGGCGCGAACGGCGACGTTGGAAGCTAGCGCTTCAAATGCAGCGGTGAGATCGTTGATGAGAACATCATCAAACGCGTTGTGCTTTTCAGGGTTATTGAGCGTAACGATGCCGAGTGGGCCATCGATTTCGAGGAGGACGTAACTCATCGTCATTCCCCCCTTTGAAAAAAGGGGGGCAGGAGGGATTGTCGGTCGCGGATATTCTGATGAATCATTTCAAGAACGCTGTCCGTTTCATTTATGGCCTGTAAGTTGTCGAAGCGCATAACATTCAGTCCAAGTGAGATCAGGTATGCAGTTCGAACAGAATCGTAGTGGATTGCATCTTGTTCCTGATGTTGGCTGCCATCGAGTTCAATCACAAGCTTTATTTCAGGCGCGTGGAAGTCCACGATGTATTCGCCGAGAGGGCGCTGACGATAGAACTGGATGCCAAGCAATTGTTTCCGGCGCAGGTAGTACCAGAGTTTTTGCTCGGCATCGGTCATGTTTGAACGAAGCTGACGCGCTTTTGCTTTGAGGTCGGCACGGTAATTTAGCACCGACAATCCCCCTCGATCCCCCTTTTACAAAGGGGGAAGTCTTCAATTGCGATACTCGCAAAAGTGGCACGCCCCCCTTTGCAAAAGGGGGGTTGGGGGGATTGCCGGTGGTCAAATAGAGACATGATTCAGTTACATCCGAAACACGCCGTAATCCGTCTTTTCAATCGGCGCATTCATCGCCGCCGACAGTCCCAGTCCCAGCACCATGCGCGTATCTTTCGGGTCGATCACACCGTCGTCCCACAACCGCGCGGTGGCGTAATACGGATTGCCCTGATCCTCGTATTGCTTGCGAATCGGC
>JANYFH010000309.1 GCA_025362705.1 Betaproteobacteria bacterium | reverse complement strand
CTGACCAAGCTGGAGGAAGAATTCACCGGTTTATTTACGCGCATCCACCGCAACACACTGGTCGCAACCAAGGCAGTCGTCGGCTTTGAAAAAGTAGCCGACGACAGCGCGGAAAATGACGGCGGCCCGCAGAATGGCGATGTTGGCGGCACCCATTGGGCAGTCGTGATTCGCGGGATTCCGGAAAAGCTGGCGGTGAGCCGACGTCAGCAACATGTGGTGAAAGAGTTCTAGCAGCGTAGTCCCGGCGAAATTTTCCAGTTTTGTCATTTCCGTCTACGCGAGAATAACGGTAAATTAGCACTAGATTGATTTGGCGCTGGATTCACAGAATGTTACGGCGATGCCATTCAAGCCTGTCCGGTAGGTCGGCGGCGGCGAATTCGAGATGCAGGACACGTCTTCTGTCCGATGAAACTGATTTTGAAGATGCATGTACCAAGAGCGGGCGCATCAGTAGCGCGCTGCCCATCCCGCCAATGACTACATGTTGCGGAAAATTGGCCGTCTGCGCGGCGATCTCGGCTTGGCGAATCTTTCCCAACACGTGGCTGCCCACAAGCACTTTTAACGGGCCGTTATCTTTCTCACACGGATCGAGGTGCAGCCGAAGTGCAACCAGTGAAGACAAGATATTGTCCGGCGGCTGGACATATTGCACATGATCCTTGGTCGACCATCCGCGCCATCCCTTGATGTCCAGTCGCCGCGCTACCGGGATGGAAATATCCTGATGCCATGCGACCAACCAGTTGGTGTCTGAATTCTTGTCGAAAAAGGTTGCCTTGTACGCAAACGCGCCGCGACCGAGCAATGCATGGATCGCTGATTGCAACGCTGGCTCGTTTAGCACCGACTGTACGGAAGGACGATCTAGCACGTGTCGCGCGCCTACGCTGCCGACGTTTTCGAATTCGTTGGCCAGCACCAGACATTGCGCATGACTGATTAGTGAGCCCGCATGAAACGCATAGCCATCGCGCTCAAAAGCGGCCAAGTCAAATGCACTGGTCTCAGGCACGCTCTTTCAACTTCGCAAATGCCGCCGCCAGCGCGCCACCCGACGGCGCGGAAGCCAAACTCGCCATTTGGCGGGTGTTTTCGGGCACTTTCTGTCTGGAAGCCGCACCAGTACTGGTGTTTCCATTGTTTTCGCGGGGTAGGGCCGTGTCGTTCAGGCGCATCGTCAGTGCGATGCGTTTGGCCTTTTCATCGATTTCCATCACCTTTACTTTGACCATGTTTCACACGATGCAGTGCCGTTGCCAATCGAAATCAGATCGACCAGATGCGCTTTCGCCAGTGCCGCCAGGGTGTGCCGCGCACCATCCCAATCGCGCCTCGGCTCAAACGGATACACGGTGGCAGTTGCCTTCACCTGGCCGGTATTGTCGACTACCGCAATCTTGCAGCCGGTACGAATGCCCAGGTCGTTACCCATTGTCGCGCGCGGTCCTGCCGGGGCGGCGAGCAAGAGGTCTTTCAGGTTATGGGCGAAGACGTTGATGGCTTCCAATTCCGCTTTTTCACGCAAACGGCTCATCATCTCAGTTTCTATGCGAAGCGCGAATTCTACGTTAAAGGCGCGTTTACAATAGTTACTCATGAACCCACCCATCGCCGCCGCAACGCACGCCACGAACATCGCGCTGGATCGCATGCAGTACCGTGCCGATCCGCTGGCCGACACCACCATATCCAATATCCTCGGCACCTGGACTTCGCCACTTACTGGCACTTCGCCGCCGACGCTGGCGACGACATGGCAGCCGCAATGGCAAAAACTCGCAACTGTCACGCAAATCTTCGCGCAGTGGCCGGACAACCGCAGCATTGGCGCATGGCAGGCATCAAACGCAGGCTTGTCACCGGAAACGGGAGCGCCGCTACAGAGTTATGCCGAGGCTTCGCGCCATTTGCCCGATTGGGCGGACTTGGAGAAGATCGAACGCGCGGAAGCGTTGTTCATGGATTACGGGGCGCTGTCGGTGACGATGTTGTTTTGTTCCAGTTTGCCCGAGTGCTATGTGATTCCCGACCTCGCTGCAGTGCTGCATGTGACCGGACAGTTGGAACAACATACGACCTACCGGATTCGCGCGACCGGCGCGATGATTTTTCCGGTGATGATGAAGGGTGGGCTTACCGCACCCGATGGCGGCGGTGTGGCGCAGATATTCAAGGTGCGATTGATCCACGCCACCATACGCAATCTGATTTTGCGCGGCAGCCCCGAGGCGGCGATTGCGGCACTCGGCGCTGGCGAGAATGGTTGCTACGCCGCCGAAGCAGGCGTGGTGCCGCCG
>JANYFH010000288.1 GCA_025362705.1 Betaproteobacteria bacterium | reverse complement strand
CGCAAACGCAAACGCAGCGGTATAGATCGAGCGCACTACCCCCAAATCAATCAGTGCACCGTGCATGAACGCGGCAAGATGCAGACCGAGATAGCACACAAGCAGCAACGCCGATCGCCGTTCGCCGCGCAGATATTGCACCCGTGCACGCCAGACTGCCCAGAAGGTAACGACCATGATGAGAATGCGCAACGAGACATTCCACATACTCATCGAGACCTTGAATCCCGACAGCTTCTCTCCCCAGGGCATGATGATTGGCGGCGCTAATTCCAACGTCGAAAAACGTAGGCCGAATGGAGCCATCAAGTGGGCGACCAACAGCGCCGTGCAGGCCGCGGCGATCGCGATGAACCACCGAGGGATGCTGCGTTGCCCCGTATATAGCGCGACGAACGCGAAGAAAAACGGTATCAGCGCAAGGATAAATGACCCTTGCCAATGCAAGGCCTGCACGGCGTCGGCAACGTTTTTTGCCTGGTAGTAGCCGATCTGCGCGAATTGCATACCTGCAACGCAGATACAACATACGATAAAGCTGCGATGCAACGCCTGCCGATAGCCGACAATGGCCACTGCCGCGGCAAACAAAGCAATCCCGGCACCCGCATAGTGAGCGGGAATTACCACCGCGATTGCCTGTGTTGCGACTAAGGGATCCATTCGAACCGAAGCGCCTCCCGAGCTGTTCTGGTGCTGGTTGCGAGTTTCCGTGTTGCTCGATCATTGCGTACAAAATCATGCTACCGCAAATGCATGAAACTTGAAATGCATGAAACTTGTTTAACAGGCCGTCGACCGCAGTCACTAAATAGTTGGCTTCGTGTTCAATGCTGCGTTAGGCCAATTCCCTGATGCGTCGCTTCCGCCTCGCCATACTTTCGGTGCAACAAGTTTTAAAAATAGCCGGATTAACCGGTAGCGTGAATGACACCGATGCTAAAGTATCCGCTACTCGCAATCCCATTAAACATTCGAAGGATTCATCATGGCAAGCCCAATTAGGTTCTATTTCGGTTCCGGCTCTCCGTATGCCTGGAAAATCTGGCTGGCGCTGGAGCACAAGAAGCTGCCATATGAAGCCATACGCATGTCGTTTGATAGCGGTGACTTGAAGACGCCAGCGTTTACTGCCGTCAATCCGCGTCAGAAGGTACCGGCGCTCGTGGATGACGGCTTCGCCATGTACGAATCCGCCGCCATGCTGGAATATCTGGAAGACCGGTACCCCGATAGTGGCGAGTCGCTATGGCCGAGGGATGTGAAAGCGCGTGCGGTTGCGCGCCGTCGTGCAGCGGAAGTGGTGGCCTATGTTGATCCGATCAACAGCAAGATTTTCGGCGAAGTATTTGGCCCTGCCGACAAGACGCCGAATCTGGAAAATATCGCCGAAGGGAAAAATATGTTGTCTGCTGAACTCGCGCGCATCGAAGTCTGGCTTAATCACGACTTTCTGGCCGGTGATAAGCTATCCGGCGCGGATTTCACGCTCTATCCGTATCTCGCCTTTCTCGGCCGCGTTGATGTGCGAAAACCCGGCTACAACCTCAAGGTGCTGCTGCCTGCGAAGATAGCGGTATGGATGAAACGCATTGAGGCTTTGCCCTATTTTGAGAAAACCTATCCGCCGCACTGGAAAGAGTAGGACGGGCGGGCACTTCAGGCTGAAAATGCTCGGTAAGCCGCGCCGGTACTTGAGTTTTTACCTGGGTGCGGCGGAATTCTACCGCTGCTTCACGTGTAGTTGCCGTTAGTCGGAAATAATGTAGGGCGCCTTGACAGCGGGTTTTCATCATGAGTAACTATGGGGTACGAGTTTGCTTTTTTTGGTGAACCCGGCGCGCTCGGCATTACAAAAAAAGCAAAAGAATTGACGCGGTCAATTTACGAATTCTGAAACAAGGCAAACTCATCGAAAGGTGAGGACGCAAAGTCTCCGGTCTAAAGGATTTCAAAATCCGACGATAGCGGGATTACCAGAGAGTCGGTTATGCGCTTTTTTCCTGTGCAGTCGAGTGCCAGCATGTTTACCGCTATCGGGTTCATTCCCAAGCGCGGTTACTGCCATTCAATCTCTGTTGATCCCGGCCGCATATGCGGTGACCGTTGTCGCACGTCCTCACTAGTAGCTGAGCCAGCCCGAATGGCCAACGTTTTGTTGGCGTCTAGGAGACGGTGATGGCGATGTATTCGTTTGAAAATATAATATCTTTTGCGGGCGCGCATACAGCTCTGGCCGGAACGCGCAAGCGAACGGTTAAACCGGAATCTGTCGCGGTAATCAATGACTGCCGTGACATAGCCGTGAAACGCATCACCGAAGTGCTTGCCAAGACTTTCGATACCATCGAAGGTGAGCTGTTCGATCTTGCGGAAAAAGCCCAGGATCGCGAAAAGCAGAATTTCTATCTCGACGCACGTACACAGGCGCGTGAAAAACGTGCCGCGATCGAGGCCTCTTTTCGCAAGCAGTTCCTGAGTTTTTTTGAGAAAAAGGTGTCGTGCGATGACGATGTTGCGCGCGTGCCCTCAGGCGATTTTCGTGAGCTTTCACTGGTCGAGGACAACGACCTCGAAGAAACGCTGGCGATGAACGATATCGCCACGCGCCTTTCGGGAAAATGCGACGAGGAACTCAGCGCGCTTTCACAGCGCATGGGTTTTTTGCTCTCCGTGCCTGAGATGAAAGAGCAGGCGAATCCCATGTCGCCGGATACCGTTGTCAAGGCGCTGCGGGCCGCGTGCGATCAGATGACGTCAGGCTATGAATCCAAACTCGCCGTGATGAAGCTGGTGGAACAGCACATGGCCAAAGAAATGATTGTCGTCTATCACGATATCAACGCGCATCTGATTGGCCGCCACGTCCTGCCGCAGATTCGCCCGGCTTTTCGCAAAGCGCAAACAAGCATTACACGCAAGTCTGAAGGCGTCCTTGCACCAACTTCAGATGGCAGCATGGCCGCAGAAGGTAGCCCTGCGCCCGCAGCTGACGTCTTTTCGACATTGCAGCAACTTATTGCCGGCGGCATGCCACCGGACGCTGGTCTGGGTGCAGGGATTGCTGCGTCTCCGTCAAATGAGCATTCACCAGTGGCCGCGCTGGACATCGCAAACATCTTCTCAGGTGCTCAACTGGTCACGAGTTCCGGGCTGGTGTCGGCGCTTTCGCATATTCAGGCGCAGGCTAAAAGTAATGCCGCAAATCTCAATTCGCACGCCAACACGAGCAATGTTGCAGCCGTGGAAATACCGCTCGCACAATTGAATTCGCTGCACGAAATCAAAGCGAGCGGCCTGGCAAACGGCAGTTCACAGATTGACGCCATGACCATCGATATCGTGGCAATGTTGTTTGACTACGTGTTTGAGGATAAGGGAATTCCCGACGCGATCAAGGCTTTGCTGGCGCGACTGCAAATCCCGGTGTTGAAGGTTGCGATTCTCGATAAAACTTTCTTTTCCCGCAAAAATCATCCGGCGCGACGGCTACTGGATGTGTTGGCAGACGCGTCCGTGGCGTTCGCGGACGGCGCCACCCATGCAGATCCCCTATACCAGAAAATACAGGTGATTGTTGACCGTATTCAAACCGAATTTGATACTGACATTGAAGTCTTCAGTCAGATGCTGACAGATTTTGAACAATTTCTGGCTGAGCGCGAAACTGCCAACACTAAGGTTATCGAACAATCCGCGCGTGCATTGCACGAGCGTGAAAAGCGTGAGCTCGCACGTCTGATTGCCCAAGATGAAACCGAACGCCGCATCCTCACGGCAGATCTGCCGCCACCGGTTTCCGCGATGTTGATCGGCCCGTGGACGCGTGTGCTCGAGCGTGTGTATCTGCGCGAAGGCGGACGTAACAGCGAGTTTGCAGCGGCGCTGGAAACCGCCGATAACCTGGTTTGGAGCGTGACGCCGAAAACGGATGCGGACCAGCGCAAAAAGCTGGTGAGTCTGTTGCCTGCCTTGCTCAAGCAACTGCAAGCCGGCATGCGGATCGCAGCCGTTGAGAAGAACGATGGCGATCGCTTTTTTTCGGCGTTGGTCGATTGTCACGCCGCCGCAGTGCGGGCTGGCCTTCGTGGTGAAAGTGTTTCTGCGCTGCTGGCCGCCTCGCGGCCAAGCGCCGAAATTAAGCCGCTTTTCGAAAAATTGATTGCCGAAGAAACCGCACACGTGGCCGCTATGAAGCAGGACGCGGCAACGCGTGCGGGCCTGGCCCGCATTCAGTTCACGGACAAAGGTGTGGAGATTGAAGAAGTGGCCCCCGCAAAATCCGGCGACGCGCACGGAGAAGAAATTCACGCAACTGGTGAAACAGCAAGCGCCAAATCCGACATGTCGACAATGCCTGCAATGCCTGTCACGGAATTGAAACGCGGAACCTGGGTCGAGTTTGTGCGCAACTCAGGCGAAAAAATCCGTGCCAAGCTTTCGTGGGTAAGTCCGTTGAAAGGCGTCTATTTGTTTACCAATCCTGGCGCACCCGGTGCACTGTCAGTGACACCAGATGCGCTGCAACGCCAGTTCCGCCGCGGTCGCGCACGCATTATCGAAGAGTCTTCGCTGGTTGATCGTGCGGTGGATAATATGGTGCACACACTTTCGGGTGCAGTGCTCGCGTAATCCAGAGTAGGGCGGGGTAAATAAGGGGCCACGCTGGCTCCTGCGCTCGTGGTTATGGCATATCGCCTGTGGCGGTGATTCGATCAGGAGTGTGCGCGACAAGCGGCAGGCACGGTGCTCAATCCTGTCTCGCGCTCAATCAGGCGATATGGTTAAACGCTTCTGTCATCGCAAATCCCGCCCAAACCACCATCCACATTAGCGCGGCGGTGAGTGCGACTTCTTGTTTTTTCAGGAATTGGAAAAATGGTTTCATGATTTGCTCCTGCGGTAAATGAAAATTACTGCGATTTTGCTGGGTAGCCGCCCCGTCAATTGTGTTGATTCCACCCTCGCAGCGCACTAGCCAATCGCTGGTGACCAGGGCAGTTGTTGCGCATTTGTCTTTTGATTCGTTCATTGCAATCTCGCATTTGCGTTTGGCGTGGATGAACTATATGATTGCATTTGTGCAATGAAAATAGGCAAATGCGCAATCTATGAATGCATCCACGCAATATCAGCTTTCCGCAGCCGATCTTGAGGTTCTGCTGGCGCTCACGCGCGGCGGCAATCTTGCCGAAGCCGGCAAACGTTTGGCAGCGAACGCGTCCACCGTGTTTCGAACCGTGCAGCGAATCGAAAAACAACTGGGGCAAACGCTGTTCACGCGCTCGCGGGCTGGCTATCTGGCCAATGACATGGCGCTGAGTATTGTGTCGCATGCGGAAAGAATTGAAGCCGAGCTTGATGCTGCGCGCACTGCGTCGTTGGCGACACACAATGAGGTGTCGGGCATCGTTCGGTTGACGACGACGGATTCAATCTTGCAGGGGATGGTGATACCAAAATTGGGCGAGCTCGCCGCACTACACCCGCGACTGCAACTGGAACTGCTGGCCTCGAACGAAGTCGCGAATCTTTCCAAGCGCGACGCTGACATTGCTATTCGTGGTACCGCCAAGCCACCCGAACATCTGGTTGGTCACCATCTGGGGCGTTCGCAATTCGCGCTGTATGTTTCGAAGGCATTGTTCGAGGCCAAGGGGCGCAGGAAAGATCCGAATCTCTACGACTGGATCGTGCTCGATGATGTCATGCCAGACCATCCGGCGATGAAATGGCGCAAGAAAAATTATCCGAAAGTCGTGCCTCGGTATCACCTCGGCAGTCTGGTGGCGCTCGGTGAGGCCGTGCGATTCGGCCTGGGCGTTGGCATGATGTCAAATTTCAAAGCGAAGAACGATCCGCAATTGCAGGCATTGACACCGGTACAGGATGATTGCGGGATTGACGTCTGGATTCTGGCGCATCCTGAGTCCCGGCATTTGCGCCGTATCGCTGCCGTCTACACCTATTTTTCCAAAGCCATTCGCTTTGGGTAAAGTGCTACGCTGATTCCAGTGCACTGATCAATATCGTTGCCGTCAAAGGGCAGGCTTAGTGTGTCACTACGTCTGTAGATTACGCAAATACAGAACGCCACTCTACGAATCCCGCAGACCGAAAATGCCGCAAACACCGCGCCGATGCTAGAGTATCTACTCCAAAGCGCACTGGTTCCGGTACGATTGAATTTGAAGGCCCATAGCATGAAGTTTCTGAGCAACGAACTGTCGCCAGCCGAAGTGTCGTTTCTGAAATGGCAGTACGGTTTTGACGAAGCGGACGATCCGTTCGAGGGTGCGTTGTGGCACGTCATCATGCGCGCCTGGGAGGCCGATAACGAACCGGGGGCAAGCACGCGCCATCTCGCGCGCCTTGGATGCAGTGATGGCTTTGCCGAGGAAGTTGCACTGTACCTGAGCTACAAGTCCGAACGCGGCGACGCGCTATGGAATGACTTGATCCGTCGCGCTGGCCTGTCTGATCGTCGCACGTCTGAAGTCGAAACGGAGATTGATCGCCGTCGCGTTCCACGCGATGATTAAAAAAGTTCGTTTGTTTTTGTTACTTCGCAATCCGCGTACCGGGATACCCGCGTACAAAACACGTTAAGAGCAGGCGATGGGTCGACTGGTATGTCCCGTGAAAATTTGCCAGCTCGCCTTGCTGATTCTCAGCATGTTGTTCGGTATCGAGACACAATGTGCTTTTGCCGCGCCGCCGATCAAGACCCTCCGCATGGCGCAACAGAATCTCGGCGGCGATCCGCTCGATCCGGCGCAAGTGAATGGAATTTACGCAGCGAACATCATCGAGAACATTATCGAGCCGATGCTCCGTTACGATTATTTCGCGCGGCCGTTGAAGTTGATCCCCAATACGCTGGAATCGATGCCGGAAGTAAGCGAAGGCGGGCGCGTGTATATCTGCCGCCTGAAACATGGCGTGCTGTTTTCACCGCACTCCGTATTCAAGGGTCAGCCGCGCGAGTTGACCGCCGCCGACTACGCCTACAGCATTCGCCGCTTGTTCGATCCGCGTTACCTTTCAAGCCAATTCTTTGTAGTCGACGGCAAGATAGCGGGCGCGAATGCGCTGCGCACAGCGGCCGTCAAGACCGGACGATTTGATTACGACACACCCATTGCCGGGCTCAAGGTGCTCGACCGCTATACCCTGCGCATCACGCTTAGCCAGCCTGATCTGAATTTTGGGCACGTGCTTGCCCAGCAAAATCTGGGCGCGGTGGCGCGCGAAGTGGTTGAACACTATGGCAATGACATTCGCACCCACCCGGTCGGTACCGGCCCGTTTCAATTGACGTCATTGCGTGAAGGCAGCAAGCTGGTACTGGATGCGAATCCGAATTATCGTACTGAGTTTTTCCCGGCGGCGCCTGCGGATGCGGATGATGAAGTAAAGAAAATTGCGGCCAGGCTCAAGGGGCGCAAGTTGCCGATGCTCGATCGCGTCGAGCTAGCATTTACCGTCGAAGATCAGCCGCTGTGGCTGTCGTTCGTCAACGGACAACTCGATTATCTGGTCAATGTGCCAGTCGCTTTTCGCGCCAGCGGCGTGCCCAATCGCAAGCTTGCGCCCAGTCTCGCGCGCCGCGGCGTGCAAGTACACCACTACGTTTATCCGGCGATCTGGTTTACCAACTTCAACATGCGCGATCCAGTCATTGGTGGCTTCGCGCCTGAGCGCGTCGCGTTGCGTCGCGCAATTGCATTGGCATTCGACAACCACGCAGCAATCGAGATTGCAATGAATGGTGGCGCGCTGCCGGTGAACGGCGTCGTGCCGCCCGGTATTCCCGGATATGACGCGAATTTTCGCAGCGACGTGTTTGAGCACGACATCGCCAAAGCGCGTGCGCTGCTCGATACCTACGGTTACATTGATCGCGACGGCGACGGCTGGCGCGAGATGCCCGATGGTCGACCGCTCACGCTCGAATTCCTGAACGCGCCGGAACCGCGTTTCCGCCCGTGGGATGAACTCTGGAGCAAGGCATCAGCGGCACTCGGTGTACGCATCGAAATACGCAAGGTTCATCAGGCCGAACAGGTAAAGCTGGTGCAGGCGGCGAAATTCCAGTTGTCGTTGAACGCCTGGAACATGGATTATCCCGACGCTGAGGATTTCTTCGTTATCCTGTATGGCCCGAGTGCCGGTTTCGCCAATTTTTCCCATTTTGTATTGCCGGAATTTGATCGCCTGTATGAGCAATCGCAAAAAATCATTGATTCGCCTGAGCGCGATGCGATCTATCGGCAGCTCGACAAACTTTCGTTCGCGTACATGCCGATGGTGCAGCATCTATACCTGAGCCGTTCGGCGGTGAACCATCCCTGGCTGATCGGCTATCTGCCCCATACGGTTCATCTTGAACCATGGAAATATCTCGACATCGATCTTGAGTTGCGAGCGGCTAGCGGAAACTGAATACCAAGGCGCCTCTGATACCTCAAAGATCCTGGCTGCCTTACAAGCTAAGCCACATTGCTGCCGCAGCGCTAACTATCTACTTGCTTGCGCCTGCACTGGCTCGCGTCCGTGCGAGCACTTTCGCCTCTTCCATGTCTCGATTGTAGGTAGCCTTGGCCTGTGAAGCGCAAGCCACGCGATCACCGATGCTGGCCTGGCTGCACTCGCGCAGAGATTCCTTATAGGCGCCACCAGCTTCGCGAATCGCGCTTTGGTATTTTTGCTGCGGCGTCACGTCCTCGACGCCTCCCCGCTGCAATGATTGCTCATCGCTCGCCGGTGAGGCGTGTGCAACAGCGGCGACCACGAAAAACGTCGCTGCCAGCAATGTCCAACCTTTATTGCTGCTACTGTGTTTGGTGTATCGATTCACGTCAATACCTCTTCACGAAGTTGAAATATGGCATGACATTTTCGCGTTCGAAAGAAAATCAGTCACGCATGCTGCTATTTGCACATATCTGGGTGTTCACAGTTGTGGGGCAAACACCGACATGTGTGTAGGCGCTTTCCTGTGAATGAGTAGCCGGAATGCTGAAAATCAGTTTCGAGGCTCGGCAAGCGTTGCATTGCATGCAATCAACTCCATAATAAAATCTGCGTTGCCTATGAAACAAGGAACCACGATGCATCTTGAGCATTCAGTCGCAGATTCGAACTCCATGCGTTCTTCGCTATCGATATTGCAAGGTGAGCATGCCTCCTACGGAACTGCACTCAAGACTCTCCTTGCCCATCTCAAACGCGCCCGTGCACACTCATTCATGCCGAACCTGGAGATCTTTACAACCGGGCTCAGCTACATTGATACCTTCATCGAACAATTTCATCATCCGAAGGAAGATGAGTTTCTCTTCCCGGCTCTGCGCCAACGCACCGACGAAGCGGATGAAGTGATGCGTGAGCTACAGTTCGACCATGTGAACGGCACGCTCGCATTCAAAGAACTCAACGCCGCACTCGATCACGTTCATTTGGGAGGACTCAACGAACTACATCGTTTCGCCGATATGATGGAGCGTTATACGCAGGCGCAGTACGCGCACATGGAACGCGAAGAAAGCCTGGTGCTTTCACTTGCACGTCGCCTTCTCGTCGAAGATGACTGGATCAAGGTAGAACGTGGTTTTCGCGCCAATCGTGACCCGCTGTTTGGTGCCGAGGGTAATCGGAAGTTCGGGATACTATTCCGATCCGTTACGCAGGCGGTTGAGTAACGGCTCGTCCTTGCATTCACGTACCTACAACGATATCAAACTCTCCCATCAGTTTCACGCCGCTCTCCGGCGCGGCAGGCTTTAATGTCATCATCGCGCGCTTTCGCTCCGCCTCGTTGCGAATCGAACGCAGCACAAAGTCGCGATCATTGCCTGCCTCGCCTTCGATAAAAATCTGCGAAGTCAATTCGCCGAAATCGCGGGATTTCACTTTGAAATGAATGTGCGGCACGCGACCCGGGTAAGCGACCGGCCGGATGGTGCGGAATCGATAGCGGCCCTCATCATCGGTCACGGTTTTGCCAAAGCCCTGGAAAGACGGATCGAGCGGGGCCTTATTGTCATCGTCGCGGTGATGATAGCGCCCGTACGCATTGCATTGCCAGATTTCCACCAGTGTGTTTTTCATCGGGCGATCTTGCTCATCCATCACATGGCCCGTAATGTCCAGCAGAATGCCAGCCGCCACGCCACTCTTGCCCGTGATGGTGGTGAGGTCGTTGTCCTGATCAAGCGGCAAGTCTTTCGGCCCCGGATAGAACGGACCTTCAGTAAATTTCGGTGTTTTCAGCGCCGCCCACGCCGCTGGGGGTACGAACAAACCGGTAGCACCCAGCGTAACCCAGGTGAGCATTTGACGGCGTGTTGATGGTTGATTCATGTGGTTCTCCGTCGGTAGGCTCTCTCTACGCAATATTCATTGCACAAACGTCATTTCGCCTCAGGATACCAGTTTGGACATACTTCGTCAGGACAGGACTTGCACCACGAAACTCTGGTGGCAGCGAAGCACAAAGCTTGTCCTGGCGCGTCCTGCCACCAATGGCCGGTGCAAATGGATTTTACAATCGTTAACAAACTGACGGGAAATTTGTGAATTGGTTCACAGCTTGCAGGAGCACTCGGGTAGATGATGAGGTCGTCGTTAAACGCAGCGGAATTTTCCACCAGACCTCTGCGAATTGCCAAAAAATTCAACCCAGGAGAACCAACATGAACATGACCCAAAAGTTTGCCGCAAGCTTCGTTGCCGTCGCAGCCGTCAGTGCAATTTTGTTTACCAGCGCAAATGCCGTTTCCTTGAAACCTGCGCAGTCAAGCAGCGTGGCCACGTCAGGCGTCAATGCACCAGTTGCCGTCGCTCCGCTGAATTCGCCGGAGACGCCAGCCGCACAGTTAAGCGACATGCAATACAAGTAGACTAAGTCTCACCATTGTTGTGTCGCGCGCGATTCGTCGCGTAAGCCTAACATTGAGTTGATATCACACATTACTGTTCTGCTCGTTTGCAGGACTGAAATCTGGGCACCGTGAGGTGCCCTTTTGTTTTGCGGGTTTGGTTTCCAACGCCGAATTGCTTCCCGGAATCAAGTCAATGATGCGGTGGGCCACATTCGCTGACGCGCCGCGTAGACAGTAATCGCGATAACCGCCATGCTCCAGACGATGACCGCGCCCGACGGAAGATCGAACAATGACGAGAGTACAAGTCCCAGTGCATAACCGATGGCCGATGTTGCGTACGCGGCGCCTAGCCTTCGTGATTTGAAATTGCGCGTTGCCAGCGCAGGAATAATGAGACCGGCAAACACCAGATAAACACCGACCAGTTGAACCGAAATTGTTACGGTGCACGCAAACAAAACGTAAAAACCAACGCGTCCCATGCGGTCCTTGAAGCCAAACCAAAGCGCCAGGATTACTGCGTACATCAACAAAACCGGCAGCAATGATTTCAGGTTGACCCAGAGGATCTGGCCCACCAGCAAATCCTTCAGGTGTTCACCCCCGTGTGGATTGCCCGCGAGTAGCAGGATCGCAGCACTTGCTGCCAACACAAAAGAAACGCCGATCGTCGCCTCCTGCACGTCGGGCCAGTTTTTTTCCGCCCAGGTAAGCACGATGGCACCGACTACTGCGGCTGACATCGCCACACCCTGCGCCGCCCAGCCTTGTGGCTCCCAGCCGAGCAAGTCCGCCAGCATGATGCCGAGACCCGCGATTTGCGCAATCGCGAGATCGATGAAAACGATCCCGCGCTGCAGTACCTGAATACCGAGCGGCACATGGGTGGCCGTAACGAGGAGCCCGGCGAGGAGAGCAGGAATCAGGATGCTGAATTCAAGTGCAGAGAAATTCATTTTAGCGCCGTCAACAAACGTTGAATGGAGTCGTCAAACAGGGCAAACAAGTCTTTCGCCTGTTCGTTTCCGCCGACGGTGTACGGTAGTGTCACAGTGGGAATCCTGGCGCGCTCGGACAACCATGCCGCCGCTTTTGGATCGGAATAGGCACTGCGCAATATCATCTTCGCGGGTTCGCGTTGCAATTTTGCAAGCAATTCGCTGAGGTGACCGGTCGTCGGTGGTACACCCGGTTTTGGTTCGAGGCTGGCAAGATCGCGCATGCCCAGCCAGCGCAGCAGATACGAAAGATCCTTGTGATACACCACGACGGCAACGCCTTTCAGTGGTGCTGCCTGTGCCTCCCATTTTTGCGTGGCCTCGTGCCATTTTTTCTGGAAAGCTGCCGCGCGCATTTTATAAGCCTCGGCATTGGCTGTATCGAGTTGTGTGAATCGCGCCGTCAGCGCCTCGCCAACCTTGGCGACATTCTGCGGGTCGAGGTGAATATGCGGATTGCCAGCAGGGTGAACATCGCCTTGTGAGCGATCCAGCAATTGCGGTACTTCCATTTTGGCAACCGAGGCAGCGGCTTCCAGATAACCCGGCTGTCCCGGTTGAATTTGTTTGTTTCCGGATTGCGATAACAGCAGTGGCAGCCAGCCGATTTCCAGTTCAGCACCGGTACACAAGAGCAAATCTGCATTGCGTGCGCGGGCGATAAGGCTGGGGCGCGCTTCGACGTGATGCACATCCTGCAAGGCGGTGGTGGCTGAGGTGACTTTGACTTTGTCGCCGCCAAGCTCTTGCGCGAGCACGGCCCACTCGGGCTCGCAGGCGAAGACGTTTAGTGCGTTCGCAGGAAGTGCTGTAACGCCAATGATTGCGACCAATGCTGCTGAAAACAGGGTTTTAATATTGTTGTTCATGTTGCGTCCTTAGAATTTGTGCGCGCCGTGAGCGCCGAGACTGAAAATGTATTGCAGAACAATCTGGTTGTCGGTGATGTTCTGACGTGATTTATCCTGCGCAAACTGCAAGCGAAATCGCGTGAATTCGCTGGGGTTGTAATCGAACATCAGGCTGGTGCGCGATGGGTTGTAGTCAACCAACTGAAGATTGGCCAGATTAGTGATGCCGACGTTGACCGTTCCGCGGTCAAGCCGATCAAAGCGCAATCCGGCACGCCACTGCGGCATGAATTGGTAAACGCTTTGCAGATACCAGCCGGACTGTGCAGTCGAATAGCTGCTGGCAGTATTTGCTGCACCCGGACTGGTAGTGTCGTATGCGAGCGTGCCACTTTCACGACGGCGGAAATATTCCCCTTGCAGCTTAAAGTAGGTGTGCGCGGCGTTGCCGTTCGGTGCGTACTTGTAAACGAAATCTGCGCCGGCAATAGTGGTCTTACCGGTAAAGGCGTTGGTGACATCCGCGCCTGCGGAATTCACGTCATTGATCGATGCATCGTGCGGCGATGTCCGCAGCATCGACAACCCGACGCGATACGATTGGCTTTCGCCAATATCGCCGCCCAGATGCGCGAACACTGTACCCGCAGCGCTGCCGTTTTTGTTGCGGTTGCTGCCCGGCCGGTCCTTGCCACGGCCAATCTCACCACCCAGTTCGATCAGGTTTTCTGTCGGCGCCAGCCATTTTAGTTGCAGGCCGTCATCGGCGTAATTTTCTCCGCTCAGGAATGCGCGATAGACCAGTGGCGCATCGACGAAATCCCAGGCGTGACTATGAATCTCGTTCTGGTAGCCGATAGCAGAAAAGAACCGACCTCCTTTGAGGCTGAAGCCGTTGCCCAGGCCAATCGACTGGAAGTACGCTTCTTCGACGCTAACGGCGTTTGCTGAATCGAACGAGAGCAGCAGGTTGCCGCGAAAATCCGGGTCAACGTTGGCAGCTATCGCCAACTCGGATTCGCGCAGACTCAGGCCACGCGTACCCGGCGAAAAGCCGTTGTGGGGCGGTACGAAACCGCTGATCGCGTAGCGGTATGGATATTTGGAAAAATTGCCGTAGGCACCATTAAGCACAATCGAGATCGCCGGATTGAATGCGCCTTCACCTCCAGCACGCGCAGTTGCTTGCTCAGACGGGGGCTCCGTTTTGGCTGCGACTGGTTCTGCTTTCAATGCAGCCATTTCGAGACCCTGTAGCCGTTGTTCCAGAGCCTTGATCTGTGCTTCGTAACCTTCCTTCAATTGCCGGATTTGCGTACGAACTTCGGCCAACTCGGTATCGCTCGCGGCTTGTGCGTTCAATGATATTCCCAGTATCGCGGCGAATAACGACGCGACGACTCCTGATTTCAATCTCATAAAACCTCCTTTGGAACATAGCAACCATTGCGCAGCATCGGACGATTGGTCCGAACATTGCGCGGCGTGATGTCACATCAAAGAGAGATCGGCGGTGCCCGGGCTGAGTAGACCGGATAGGTGAGGGAAGGAAAAAATCTTTGCCCTGCGGATGCAATCGCGATGAATTGCAATGGAATCTGCAGCGGGGCATGCACGGTAGTAGGCGCAGCGCCACTGGCCTCAGCGTAGGCGATGCATTTGTCGCAACCCTTATGCGGCAGTTGCTTTTGCGACTCGGTAGAATCTTCGTCGGCCAGATGCGATAGCGCGTGAAACACAGCACCTTGCTGGACGCTGAGCAGGCACATCACGGCCACCAGGGCAATGAAGGCGAAACGCAGGCGGTGGAGAGTGTACATGGAAATTTTCACGAGATGCAGAATATACAAGATTTTCGTGCGCGCGTTTGCGTTGACCGGATTTACGCAAACGCGCGCGATAATGTCGTGGTCACTCTACCAATCCAAACTGAGGTTAACCCCATGTCGCATCCACGTCCCGTTCTAGATGACGCCCACGTCCATCCTGCAATCCGCGAAAAGATCGCGACCCTGCATGCCGACATCATCGATGAAGTTCGCGCGGCAATTGCCGCAAACCTGGTTGTTGTTGTGGGCATGTCGCAAAACCCGATGCCGAAGAAGGCGCGCAAGGCGCTTGATGCTGCCGGTATCGCGCACAAGTATCTGGAATACGGTAGTTACTTCAATTCTTGGCGGCGGCGTAATGCGCTCAAGATGTGGAGCGGCTGGCCGACATTTCCGATGGTGTTTGTGAAGGGTGTGCTGGTCGGTGGGGCGGATGATGTGGAGCGCTTGATCGCGAGTGGGGAGATGAAGAAGCTGCTTGCATAGAAATCAGCGCTATCCGGATTTTTCGAAACACTAAAGCGCCGTTGTTCCCGCTTGCGCGGGAATGACGGAAATTTGC
>JANYFH010000278.1 GCA_025362705.1 Betaproteobacteria bacterium | reverse complement strand
CCGCAGGAACGGAAAGCATGTCGATGGTGCCGATGATGGGCAACAAGATCGCGCTTAATCAAAACGTGTTTCACAATAACGAACACGTCGCCATCGCTTACGGCATGGGCATCACGGCCGAAAATGTCGCCAGGCAATGGAAAGTGACGCGCGAAGAGCAGGATGCGTTCGCAGTGGCGTCGCACATGAAGGCTTCAAAAGCGATCACAGCAGGTGGCTTCAAGGATGAAATTCTCGCTTATGAGATTGAATCATCGGTGCCGGACCTGATGAGTGGCGCGATCAAACGCAAAAAGAAAATGGCTGACACCGACGAAGGCCCGCGCGCCGATTCAACACTCGAGTCCCTTGCAAAATTGCGCACCGTGTTTGCGGCCAAAGGGAGCGTGACTGCTGGTAATTCCTCGCAAATGTCCGACGGCGCAGGTGCCGTGTTACTCATGAGCGAGAAAGCATTGAAGAAATACAATGTTCAGCCGATCGCGCGTTTTGTGTCGTTCGCCGTTGCGGGGGTGCCACCGGAAATCATGGGCATTGGTCCGATCAAGGCGATTCCGAAAGTGTTGAGCCAGGCGGGCATCAAGGCAGACGATCTCGACTGGATCGAACTCAATGAAGCGTTTGCCGCACAAGCGCTGGCGGTGATCAAGGATCTCGGTCTGAACGCGGACAAAATCAATCCGCAGGGCGGTGCGATTGCGCTCGGTCATCCCCTCGGCGCGACCGGTGCGATCCGCGCTGCCACGCTATTGCATGGAATGCGTCGCAACAAACAGAAGTGGGGAATGGTCAGCATGTGTATTGGCACCGGCATGGGAGCGGCCGGCCTGTTTGAGGCGCTATGAACGCGGACGTTGCATAAATACAACGTCCGATGCGCGCCCGAATATACGCATGACCGGAAGCAAAAGCGCATTTTCCGCTAGGACTTGCGGGCACAACTGAAGGGATTCCCCTGTTACGGACTTCGCCGTCATTTTTTACGCTGCACTGCACAATCCGTAATTTGCTTCTGTAGAAACAATTTCCTGTAAAGTATTTCGAAAGACGGGATCCTTGCTCAAACAGCAGTAATACACGCCAAGAGATCGCCGAAGTCAGGTTCAAATATTACCCTTGAGGAGAGCATCAGATGAGTAATTTATCCAAGCGCGCTTGCGCACTTTCACCCGTCCTGAAAGGTTCAGCCGTCGCTGTCGCGCTGGCGCTCAGTGGCAACGCAAACGCGATCCAGTTTAACTACGACAATGGCTTCAGCGGCAGCTTTGATTCGACGTTTTCTTACGGCATTTCGGTGCGGGCAGAAAACGCCAGTCCTACATTGATCGGTCTTGCCAACGGCGGCGTATCGCGTTCAGTCAACGACGACGATGGCGATCAAGCGTATAAAAAAGGCAAGGCCTTTTCGCAGTTGCTTAAGGGGACACACGAACTCTCCGCAAAATATGACGGCTGGAGCGCTTTTGTACGTGGCTTGTATTTTGTGGATACAGAAGCGCGAAGCGCGGGCAACCTCGGTCCGGCTGGCAGGGATCGTCTGGGCAGGGGCGCGCAGATTCTCGACGCGTTCGTGGCGCGCACATTTGATGTCGGTGGAAAAAATCTGAATGTTCGTGCCGGCAAACAGGTCATCTCCTGGGGCGAATCGACATTCATTCCGAACAGCATAAACGTAATAAATTCGATAGATATTTCCAAGCTGCGCACACCGGGCTCGGAAATCAAAGAGGCGCTCATTCCGACCGGTACGTTATATGCCTCGCTGGAGTTGACCAAGCAGGCCAGCGTAGAAGCTTTCGTGCTTTTCAATCACGATAAATTCAAGCTTGATCCGCGTGGCTCGTATTTCAGCAATAACGACGTAGCATCGGACGATTCGAATCTGTTGATCGTCAGTTTTGGCCGACGCAAGGATTTAAATGGCAAAGCGCCTGGCAACCCTGTGCCGCCAACGACGCCAGGTTTAGGTGCCCCATTGCAGGCACTTTTTGGTGTCTTTGACCCGGCCGCTGCAGTCTGGGTGCCACGTACTGCAGATCGTACTGCCAGTGACAGTGGCCAATACGGATTCTCGCTCAAGTACCTCGCCTCGGAATTGAACAACACCGAATTCGGCTTCTACTACGTTAACTACCACAACCGTACCCCGGTTCTGAGCGCAGTGAAGGGCACGCCCACGTCGGTCTTGACGGGTGTAGTGCTTGGCACTACCAACGTTGGTAGTG
>JANYFH010000222.1 GCA_025362705.1 Betaproteobacteria bacterium | reverse complement strand
TTATTGCTGCTGCATGGCTACCCGCAATCGCACCTGATCTGGCATCGCGTTGCCCCTGAACTCGCGAAACACTACACCGTGGTCGCGACCGATCTTCGCGGCTATGGCGCAAGCGAAAAACCGGTCGGCTTGGCGGATCATTCCAACTACAGCAAACGCGAAATGGCAAAGGACCAGGTCGAGGTCATGCGCCAGCTTGGCTTCGATTCGTTTTTCCTTTGCGGTCACGATCGCGGTGCACGCGTTTCACATCGTCTCGCCATTGACCATCCGAATGCGGTCAGGCGCTTGATGCTTCTCGATATTTCGCCGACACTCGCAATGTATGAGCAGACCACCATGGATTTCGCGCGTTCGTACTGGTGGTGGTTTTTCCTGATCCAGCCAACGCCATTTCCAGAAGCCATGATCGCGGGTGCACCGGAAATTTATTTGCAAAAAAAGATTGGTTGGGGACACGCAGGCATGTCCGCGTTCACCCCCGAAACCTACGCTGCCTATCTCGCACACGTGAGCGACTCCGCCACCATGCACGCCATGTGCGAGGATTATCGTGCCGCCGCGTCGATCGATCTGGAACATGATCGGGCTGACCGCGAGGCCGGAAAAAAAATTACCTGCCCTGTGAATGTATTGTGGGGCGAGCACGGCGTGGTGAATCGCTGCTTCAAACCGCTTGAAGACTGGCAGCGGGTGGCGAGCGATGTATGCGGACGTACATTGCCTTGTGGGCATTACATTCCGGAGGAGGTTCCGGAGGAGTTATTGCAGGAGATGGTAGGGTTTTTTCGCTTAGGCGCGACTTAGCAAGCGCCGATGCGCCGCGACTTAAGGCGCATGGTGACCGCCTTGCCTTCGCTCGTGGTGGTCTTGGTGCCCTCGGAGGTCTCTCCATGAAAGGCCGTCGTATCTGAGATCGTTCGTGTCCCGCAAGTCAGGGAGTAGGACACGGTATCGCCCTTGATTTCATAAGAGTTGATCGCGCAGCGCCCGCCGGATTTTTTCTCGGCAAAGGCGCGGCCGGTTTTGGAATCACCGTTGATGCTGGCAGCTTCTTCGGCGCTGATGCAAAACGTCACCGTCCTGGCGTCGCCGTCGGTTGTCATTGCGGATTGCCACTTGCCGCCCGCGATCCGCTCGGCTGCAGCCACGGTGGCCAGTGCCAAAATCGGCAGAAGCAAAACGCAAATGGTTAAGAGGAAAAACCTGTTGCTGCCGGATTTGGTTGAGTTCATTGTAAAAGCATACGCTCAATGGAAATCGATGGGTGGCAAGATTTGCATTAACCGTCGTCCCAGCGAAGGCGTGAAGGCATACCTTCACCCCACGTCCGCTCAAGTCCTTGAAAATTACGATGGACTGGATTACCGGTCCGGCGCAACCCCTGTTGTTGTTCGCTGGAATGACGCAGTTTTTTTGTCTCTGGATTTCTCGGCTTATTGCCCCTGCCGCATCACCGACTTGCAGTCGATCGCGCCCTCAAACTTGTAACCCTCTGCCGATGTCACCGCGAATGAAACCTTGGCCACAGAACCTTTGTCATCGATGGTCACCGTACCGCTGCCGGATTTTTTCTTTTCCGCCGGACGCGTCTCGATGGTGTACTCGGCGCTGCGCTTCATCAGCGGACCAAAGCCGAATGTGATCAGGAATTCCTTTGCGCCAGAGGCCGCTTTTTTTGCGTCCGGGACGATCAGCTGCAGGCTGTTGAATTTTTTTGGATCCGTGTCTTTGGGTGAGGAGAGCTGGTTTCCCCATGAACCGGGCCCGGCAAAGCCGTAGGTACAGCCGCCTTTTTCACTGGACGCATCCCAGGTTCCCGCGTTCGGGCCGCCGGTGATGACTAGGTGCACGGTTTCGGTTACCGCGTCTGCCTGCGCGAAAGGCGCACAAACGACGGCACTGATTGCGAAGATTGCGGCGGCGAATCTATTTGGCTTGAAAACACATGGCATGTTGTTGTTCCTTCCGAAGTTGAACGATTGATTGAAAGCACTAAACTCTAGCACTGGTGTGGTGTTCCAGTCACTTTGCCTTGCGGGTCGCGCCAGTGCTAGTGTGTGCGAATGGAGAACTTCTAAAAACCACCATTCGTGCAGAGTATCGAAGCACTGACGCGCGAAGTTATTGATTTAACGTAGCTCACTTAGCTCTTCGATACCTCAGGGCGAACGGTATTCAGTTTTCGAGAAGTTCCCAATGCATCAGACCGAAATCAGCGCACCTGCCGAGCTAAAACCGCTCCGTGGAGAAAAGCCATTGCCGCACTGAAAACAAAGACAGATTGATGCAGACTGTTGGTTGAATGTTGGCAGTCGTAAATTGCCAGTCATCACGTATCTTCAGAACTCCCTGAGAATTCCGCAATGAACCTGACTGAATGGATTGGACGAACCGAAGAGGTTGCCGATAGCGTGACAGCAACGCCGTATGCAGCGCTGGCGGCGACACTCGATCTTTCCGTTGAGCGACCGAAAGTGGGAACACCACTTCCTGCGCTCTGGCACTGGCTGTATTTCCTGCCGCTGTATCGTCAATCGGATATCGGACCTGATGGCCATGCCAGGCGTGGGAGTTTTCTGCCACCGGTGCCGTTGCCGCGCCGCATGTGGGCGGGCAGCCAGTTTACGTTTGCGCATCCATTGCAGGTCGGCGATAGCATTGTTCGTACGTCGACGATTGCGGACGTGACCGAAAAATCGGGGCGTAGCGGTCCGCTGGTTTTCGTCAAAGTGAAGCACGAGATTCGCTGCAACAACGAGCCCGAAATCGCACTCACCGAGTTTCACGACATCGTCTATCGTGAAGCCACAAGCCCAGACGATTCAGTGACGCCGCCCAAGCTTGCACCCCCGACTGCGACCTGGGAAAGAAAGTGGATACCGGGTGATGTGCTGCTGTTTCGCTACTCCGCACTCACATTTAACGGGCACCGTATTCATTACGACCGGCGCTATGTCACCGAAACGGAAGGCTATCCGGGCCTGATCGTTCACGGCCCGCTGATCGCAACGTTGCTGCTGGAGTTATTACGCCAGCAGATGCCGCATGCCGAAATTACGCTATACGAGTTTCGTGCCGTGCGACCGCTATTCGATATCAACCATTTCCATATCTGTGGCGAACCCCAGCCGGATGGCAAAACCATTCACCTGTGGGCTCGTGACCATGAAGGTTTTCTGGCGATGTCGGCTACGGCCGTCATTCGCTAACGGGAATATCATTTTCCTTCATAGCAAAAATGCCCTGAAACCCGCGCCAATGCTGGTTTTACGTTAGTCCTTCCGAACCTGCTTCATGGCCTGCTGCTGCTCGCGTTTCGAGTCTTTTTCTTTTTCGGCTTCGCGTTTGTCGTGCTGCTTCTTGCCTTTGGCCAGTCCGATCTCGAGTTTGATGCGACCACCTTTGTAATGCAGATTGAGCGGCACCAGTGTGTAGCCGCGCTGTTCAACGCGGCCGATCAACTTCTTGATTTCTTCTTCATGCAAAAGTAATTTGCGCGTGCGGACCGGATCAGGATTCACATGCGTGGACGCTTCCGGCAGTGCGGAAATGTGCGCGCCAATCAGATAAAACGCGCCTTGTTTCAGGACGACGTAGCCTTCCTTGATCTGCGCGCGGCTGGCGCGGATCGCCTTGACTTCCCAGCCTTCCAGCACGATGCCGGCTTCATAGCGTTCTTCGATGAAGTAATCAAAAAACGCTTTTTTATTTTCAGCAATACTCATTAGGCAATTTTATCGTACTGGCACTCGGATAAAATTCTGATTCCAATTTCCGTACCCAACCATGCCACTCGTTGAAAAATCCGCCCTTGTTGCGTTTTCCAATGCGCAGATGTTTGCGCTCGTCGATGACGTCGAGCACTATCCGGAGTTTTTGCCGTGGTGCAGCGGTACGCGATTGCTGGCGCGGGATGCCTTGATAACCGCCGCCACTATCGAAATCAGCTATCACGGCATCCACCAGTCATTCTCCACCGCGAATACGAAACAGGGTAATGAGCGCATGCAGATCGCCTTGACGGAAGGACCGTTCAAAGCGCTGGAAGGCGAGTGGCAATTTGTGGCGCTGGGTAATGTCGGATGCAAGGTTTCATTGCGGCTCGAATATGCGTTTTCGAACGCAGTTCTCGAGACCGCTGTCGGGCCGGTATTCGGCCTGATCGCCAACACGATGATCGAGCGTTTCGTGGAACGTGCCGACGTACTGTATGGCGGCGCATGAAAAATATCCAGCTCTTGATTGCGTATGCATTGCCCGGACGGCAGCAAGAGATTGCGGTCGAGGTGCCTGCGGGCAGCACATTGCAGCAGAGCCTGGCGTTACACCAAACGCAAATTGCCGCGTGGCTCGATGGCGGGCAGGCGGTTGCAACCGGCGTGTGGGGGAAAGTGCGCCCCCCGCATTATGTGCTGCGTGAGGGCGACCGGATTGAAATTTATCGGGCGCTGAAAGCTGATCCGAAGCAGGCGCGGCGTGCGCGTGTGGAGCAGAAGGTCAAGCGCAGGTATTGATGAATTTTGCGGGCTAACCCTTGCAAAAATCCGCGACTGATTTGCGTGCCTTGGTCATTTCCGCCTGGCGAGCGTCGTCATCCATGAATTCTCTTGTACCGGACTCCGTTGTGCGGGTCACGGGCCGACCAGTTTCCATTTCCCGAAGCGCTGCACGTGCGTCGCTGCAGTTGGACGCGTTGACATCTGCGGTTTGTTTATCGCCATCGCTCTTTTTGGCTTTTTCGGCTTCATCCGCTTTGCGCTTGTCATAGTCCTTGGCGCGATCCTGCAATGACTTCTCCGGTGCGGCGTTGGTGGATGCAGCAGCAGGCGACGTATCAATTTTCTTGGCTTCGGTTTTGGTGGCATTTGCCGGTGGCGGCGAATCGCTGTACTGAACTTTGCCGTCCTTGTCGACCCATTTGTACACTTGGGCGGCAACAGTTGCGGTGGCGAGCAAAATCGCGACGGCAATGAACAGTTGGACAGGTGATTTCATTTTTTCTCCTCACTACAGATTGGTGATGCGTGTGTTGCCATTACCACTTCACGGGTGCCTTCGATAACTGCGCGACGGATAAGCCGCACAACGCGATGGTCTCACTCGCATGCGCGAGTGTGGCCATGCTGTCAAAATCTTTCGCCGCCGCCTGCGCCCGTTTCAATTCCTCAACCGCCGCAGTCCACAGCGCCCGCTTGATGCGCGCCTCTAGCACGCTTTGTTCAGCGGCTTTTAGCGCAGCGTCTGCTTCGACCGTTAGTGCGACAGGTTTTGGCGCAAGCGTCACCGGAACGACGACGGGTATTTTCGGCGCTTCCTGCATGGCACAACCGTTCATAAATGCAGCCAAGAATACGCTGACGAACACACCGCTACGTACGTCTGGTGATTTCAGTGCGGCACCTGCAAATTTCGTCAAAAACAGTTTTGTCGTCAAGGGTTTAGCCAAAAAACTTCGACTCATTTCGCTAAGGTAGCTGTAAATGGCTCATGCGTCAACCAAAACAGCGAAATTATGCATAGCGTTTGTTCGCTGAAAAGGCGTCGCGTATAATGCTGTATTTGTCGGAGTCCAAAACGTGAAACTCGTTAAGAAAGCCCTGACGTTTGATGATGTGCTGCTGGTTCCGGCGCACAGCCAGGTTCATCCGCGCGACGTCTCGCTCGCCACACAACTCACCAGGTCCATTCGCCTTAACATCCCGCTGATTTCGGCTGCGATGGATACCGTCACCGAATCGCGTCTCGCGATTGCGCTGGCGCAGGAGGGCGGCATTGGCATCGTGCACAAGAATTTGTCCATCAAGGCGCAAGCGGCGGAAGTGTCGAAGGTAAAGCGCTTCGAAAGCGGCGTCGTGAAAGATCCGCTGGTGGTACCGCCCACCATGCTCGTGCGCGACGTGATTCAGCTCCAGCGGCAGCACGGTATTTCCGGTCTGCCGGTCGTTGAAGACGGAAAAATCGTCGGCATCGTCACTAATCGCGATATTCGTTTTGAGACCAATCTCAATCAGCCCGTCAGCAATATCATGACGCCGCGCGAACGACTCGTCACAGTGAAAGAAGGCGCGACACTCGATCAAGCACAGGCACTGATTCATAAACACCGGCTCGAGCGATTGCTGGTGGTGAAGGACACGTTCGAGCTGGCCGGCTTGATTACAGTTAAAGATATTCAGAAGGCCAAGGATCACCCCGACGCATGCAAGGACGAGATGGGTCGTCTTCGGGTGGGCGCCGGTATCGGTGTCGGTGGCGACAATCTGGAACGCGCGGCGGCATTGATTGAAGCAGGCGTGGATTGCATCGTCGTCGATAGCTCGCACGGTCACGCGCAGGGCGTGCTCGATATGGTCAGGGCCGTGAAAGTGAAGTATCCGGACGTGCAGGTGATTGGCGGCAATGTCGCTACCGCCTATGGCGCAAAGGCAATGGCTGACCACGGTGCCGACTGCGTGAAGATCGGTGTCGGCCCGGGCTCGATTTGCACGACGCGCATCGTCACTGGCGTAGGCATGCCGCAGATCACCGCCGTGGCGGACGCGGCAGCAGCATTGGAAGCCTTGGGAATACCCTGCATCGCTGACGGCGGCATCCGTTATTCGGGTGACGTCGCAAAAGCTATCGCTGCTGGTGCGTCAGCGGTGATGATGGGCAGCATGTTTGCGGGCACTGATGAAGCGCCGGGTGAAATTGAATTGTTCCAGGGCCGCTCGTACAAGAGTTATCGTGGCATGGGCTCGCTGGGCGCAATGCAAAAGGGCTCGAGTGATCGTTACTTTCAGGAGAACATCAACAACGCCGACAAGCTGGTGCCGGAAGGTGTTGAAGGGCGCGTGCCGTATAAAGGTCCCGTCACCACCATCATCCATCAATTGATGGGGGGCGTTCGTGCCTCGATGGGTTTGGTTGGCTGCCCGACGGTCGAGGAATTTCGTACCAAAGCAAGCTTCGTGGAAATTACTGCAGCGGGAATGCGCGAGAGCCATGTACATGACGTGCAGATGACGAAAGAAGCGCCGAACTATCGCGTCGACTAAACGGATTTACCGATGAAACTATTTGGCTCCCCTGGCTGCGGCTCGGCAGTCGTCGAGGTCGCTTTGCAACTCGCCAATCAGCCATACGAATATGTTCAAACGTCGTTCTGGGATCAGAACGAAAATTTCGATGCGCTGAAAAAAGCCAATCCGCAGGCCAAGGTACCAACGCTGGTGCTGGACGACGGCACCGTGATGACCGAGAGCGCGGCAATGCTCTTGTATTTCGCTGACCGGATACCGGGCTTCATTCCGTCCGATCCGGCTAAACGCGCGCAGTTTTATCGCTGGATGTTATTCATCCCCGCAAATATTTATGCGATGTTCGATATCGGTGATGAGCCATCGCGTTGGGTGGATGACGAAAAAACACAGCAAGTGCTGAAAGAGAAATCGGTTGAGAAACAGAAATTTTTCTGGGGCCTTATCGAAGAAAATCTGCTTCCTGCGCCGTACCTGCTGGGTTCCTCGATGACTGCGCTCGACGTTTATATCGCTATGGTCAGCAGATGGCGTCCGGGGCGTGCGTGGTTCAATGAAAACTGCCCGAAGCTGGCGGCTGCGGTGGCGCTGACCGAGCACCATCCGGTCGTTGCAACAATATGGGAGAAAAATTTTGGAAAGTAGTACCACGACGAATGAAGTCTCCGCATCCGAAACGACCGAAGTCACTCACAAAGTAAAACCGGCCGGCCTTAACTTCATTCTCGTTTGCGTGTTCATCGATATGCTGGGTATCGGCCTGGCGATACCAGTGTTGCCGATACTCGTCGGCGAATTCGTTGAGGGGCGCGATCTGCAGGCATATTGGTTTGGCATTCTCGCGACCGTATTCGGATTGCTGCAGTTTCTGTGCATGCCGATCCTAGGCGCAATGAGTGACAGGATAGGTCGTCGCCCGGTGTTGCTCTACTCGATGGTTGGCATGTTCTTCAATTTTCTCGCAACCGCGTGGGCGCCTACGCTGTCAATGTTGTTTATCGGACGCGTTATTGGTGGCATGTCTTCTGCAAGCATGTCGGTGGCAAGTGCGTATGCGTCCGATGTTTCGACCCCGGAAAATCGCGCCAAGAGCTTCGGCAAGATCGGTGCCGCTTTCGGTATGGGCTTCATCGTCGGCCCGATGTTAGGTGGCTTGCTCGGCAGCGTCAATCTGCATTTACCCTTCTATGTCGCGGCAGGTTTGTGTGCCGCGAATTTTATTTTCGGTTTTTTCTTGGTGCCGGAATCGTTGCCTAAAGAAAGACGCACTGCGTTTTCACTGGCGCGGGCGAATCCGTTTTCGTCTTTGTTGCGGCTTGCCAGGCGGCCTGATATTCGCGGACTGGTCGCGGTATTCGCGCTCGTCACGTTCGCGCAAGTCATGCTTCAAACCACCTGGGTGCTTTATACGAATTTTCGCTTCGGCTGGAGCCCTCGTGACAATGGCATCTCGCTGTTTTGCGTCGGTCTTACTGCAGTCGTCGTGCAGGCAGGTTTGCTGGGCTGGCTGATGAAACGCTTCGGTGAAGTGAAGCTGTCGCTGCTGGGTATCGCTTCCGGCGCGATCGTTTTTGTACTGTACGGCCTGGCTACGCAGGGGTGGATGATGTACGTATTTATCCTCTGCAATTTGCTTGCGTTTGCGGCGGGCCCGGCATTACAGGCGATCATTTCCAAGGCAACCGATCCGCGTGAGCAGGGTGCCTTGATGGGTTCGCTGCAAGCGATGGGCAGCCTTGCCATCGTCGTGGTACCAGTCATTGGTACCGGCGTTCTTGCCAAGGTCAGTCATTTCCCGGCTAACGATTGGCGCATCGGCGCCACGTTTTTCCTGAGCGCCGTCATGCAGACCATCGCGTTGTTTATTGCGTGGCGATATTTTGCGACGCACCGACCCGCCAAACCGGCCATCACTCCCGTTGCCACGACCTGAAAATATGGAACCCCTGACCGACAAAATTCTCATCCTCGACTTCGGTTCACAAGTCACGCAACTCATCGCCCGTCGCGTGCGTGAGGCCGGTGTGTACTGCGAACTGCATCCCTTTGATATGCCGGACGCCGATATCCGCGCCTTCAATCCGAAAGGCATCATTCTCTCCGGTAGCCACGCTTCGGTGATTGAGGACGACACGGCGCGCGCGCCGCAAATCGTGTTCGAGCTTGGCATCCCGGTGTTGGGCATCTGCTACGGAATGCAGACGATGGCAGCGCAATTGGGCGGCAGGGTCGAGAGCGGACTGGTGCGCGAATTTGGTTATGCCGAAGTGCGCGCGCGCGGGCATTCGAAACTGCTCGAAGGCATTCAGGACCGCGCAAACGCAGATGGTCACGGGCTGCTGGATGTATGGATGTCACACGGCGACAAAGTCGCAGAGCTGCCGCCGGGATTTTCTGTAATTGCGTCGAATGAATCAACGCCACTGGCCGCGATGGCAGACGAATCGCGCGGTTTCTATGCCGTCCAGTTTCATCCCGAAGTCACGCACACGCCGCAGGGCGGCGCGATCTACAACCGGTTTGTGCATGATATCTGCGGTTGCCAATCGCACTGGAACATGCCCGAATACGTGCCGCAGGCAGTCGCCAATATTCGCGAACAGGTTGGTGATGAGGAAGTGATCCTGGGACTCAGCGGCGGTGTCGATTCGAGTGTTGCTGCGGCACTCATTCAGCGTGCCATCGGCGACCAACTTACCTGCGTGTTTGTCGATACCGGTCTGCTCAGGCTTCATGAGGGCCGACAGGTGATGGAAATGTTTGGTGAGCACATGAAGATGAAAATCATCCACGTTGATGCGGCTGATGACTTTCTCGGCCAGCTCAAAGGCGTATCCGACCCCGAACAAAAACGCAAAATTATCGGTCGTGTATTCGTTGAAATTTTTCAGCGTGAAGCCGCAAAGCTGCCGTCGGCGAAATGGCTGGCACAGGGCACGATTTACCCGGACGTGATCGAGAGTGCATCGGCGAAAACAAAAAAGGCCCACACAATCAAGTCGCACCACAACGTCGGTGGCTTGCCAGAATCGTTGCACCTGAAATTGCTGGAGCCGCTGCGTGAATTGTTCAAGGACGAAGTACGCAATCTTGGCGTGGCGCTGGGGTTGCCGCGCGCAATGGTGTTTCGTCATCCTTTCCCCGGTCCGGGTTTGGGCGTGCGCATTTTGGGTGAAGTCTCGCGCGAAGCTGCCGATTTGCTGCGCCGCGCCGACGCGATTTTTATCGAAGAACTGCGCGCTACCAGAGATGATCAGGGCAATAGCTGGTACGACAATGTTGCACAGGCATTCGCCGTTTATCTGCCGGTAAAAAGTGTCGGCGTGATGGGTGACGGACGCACGTATGAAAATGTCGTCGCGCTGCGTGCTGTGCAGACGACCGACTTCATGACGGCGCATTGGGCAGAGCTGCCGTATTCGTTGCTGGCAAAAGTATCGAATCGCATCATCAACGAAGTGCGCGGTTTTAATCGGGTGGTGTACGACGTGAGCGGGAAGCCGCCCGCGACGATTGAGTGGGAGTAAGTCTGTGAAGGATTCAGCGCGGCAAAATATTTCGTCCGGTGCGCCGTGGGAAGCAATCGTCGGCTATTCGCGCGCCGTTCGCATCGGCAATCACGTCTGGGTTTCAGGCACCACGGCGACGGATGAAAATGGCGACGTAGTTGGCGTTGGCGATGCTGCCGCGCAAACGCGTTATGCGCTGCAGAAAATTGGCCGTGCATTGCGAGAGGCGGGAGTCACGTTTGCTGATGTCGTGCGCACCAGAAGTTTTGTCACCGATATCTCAAACTGGGAGGCAGTTGGTCGCGTACACGGTGAAATTTTCGGCACGGTGCTTCCGGCAGCGACGATGGTGGAGGTGTCAAAACTGATCGATCCTGAGCATCTGGTGGAGATTGAAGTGGATGCGTATGTTGAAGAATGATCTGAACGCGCAAATGAGCAAACTCCAGTACTGGTGGGCCTTTCGGAGCAAAAATGGCTTGAAAGGCCCACCAGTGCTGGAGTTTGCGCTGTTTTTCCTGAATCACGCGATCTAGTGTCAGCACCAGAAAAATGACCGACGAATCATTCATGCGCGAAGCACTCAAGCTGGCGGTGCAAGCCGAGGCCTTGGGTGAGGTGCCGGTCGGCGCGGTTGTCGTGAAAGACGGTGAAATCATCGGTCGCGGTTTCAACCAGTCGATTACTTCAAACGATCCAACCACGCATGCCGAAATCGTCGCCCTGCGCGACGCGTCGCAACGGATAAAAAATTACCGCCTCGTCGATTGTGAACTCTACGTCACGCTGGAGCCCTGCACGATGTGCGTCGGCGCGATGCTGCATGGGCGATTGAAGCGCGTGGTATTTGGCGCCAGTGATCCAAAGACCGGCGCCTGCGGCAGTGTCATCAATTTGCCCGCTGAACCAAAGCTGAATCATCACGCCGCGTTCATTGGCGGCGTGATGAGCGACGAATGCAGCAATATGCTGAAAGCGTTTTTTCTGGCGCGGCGTAAATCCTGAACGATTGTTCAGCGCGCGCTGAATCATGCCAGAATGACCGCAAAACAATAAGGAGCCCTGATCAGAGGTTCCTTAATCAGGTTTGTGGTCCGGAGGAGGTGGCATGCATCACTTGAGCGCACTGGATGCCTTGTTTCTGCACATGGAAACGCCCGACATGCCGATGCATGTCGGTGGCCTGATCCTGCTGGACAAGCCAAAAAAAATTCGCGGCAGTTTCTACAAAAAAATTCGCGAACATCTCATCAGTCGCATGCATCTGGCGCCGCTGTTTTCGCGCCGATTGGCATTCATGCCGCTCGATCTGGTGAACCCGATCTGGCTGGG